>CAYNDY010000062.1:0-10423 GCA_964396105.1 uncultured Muribaculaceae bacterium | reverse complement strand
TATGAGTTCGTTTGTAATCGAGGGCGGACATCGCCTGAGCGGGTCCATTCGCCCGCAGGGAGCCAAAAATGAGGCTTTGGAGGTCATCAGCGCCGTGCTTTTGACCTCTGACGAGGTGACCATCAGCAATGTGCCTGAAATTCTTGACGTAAAGAATCTTCTTCAGCTCCTGCAGGATATGGGAGTGGAAGTTTCACGCAAGGAAAAGGGAGTCTATACCTTCCGGGCGGCGAATATTGACGAGGGATATATTTCCAGCGAGGACTTTGTGAGAAAATGCGCACGCCTCAGGGGCTCCGTGATGGTCGTGGGACCGCTTCTTGCGCGCTTCGGCCACGCATATTTCCCGAAACCGGGCGGAGACAAAATCGGCCGCCGCAGGGTTGACACCCACATCCAGGGAATGGTAAACCTCGGGGCGGAGCTCTCATACGACCAGAATTTCAGGGCTTTCTACCTCAAATCCGACGGCCTCAAGGGAGCGTATATGCTGCTTGACGAGGCTTCAGTGACCGGTACGGCGAACATTCTTATGGCGGCCACCCTCGCCGAGGGGAAGACGACCATCTACAACGCCGCTTGCGAGCCCTACATCCAGCAGCTTTCAAAGATGCTCGTGGGGATGGGCGCGGACATTCAGGGAATAGGCTCCAACCTCCTGACAATCAGCGGAGTGAAGTCTCTGCACGGGACCGTTCACAGGATTCTTCCGGATATGATCGAGGTGGGCTCATTCATCGGAATGGCGGCTATGAACCAGAGCTCGATTACGATAAAAGACGTGTCTTACGAGAATCTGGGCATCATCCCTGAGTGTTTCCGCAGACTCGGAATAAAACTGGAGCAGCGGGGCGACGACATTTTCGTCCCTGCCCAGGACTGCTACGAGATTGAGTCCTTCCTCGACGGGTCCATCCTTTCGATTGCCGACGCGCCGTGGCCCGGACTGACCCCTGACCTGCTTTCGGTGATGCTCGTCGTGGCGACCCAGTGCAAGGGCAGCGTGCTCATCCACCAGAAGATGTTCGAGAGCAGGCTGTTCTTCGTGGACAAGCTCATCGATATGGGCGCGCAGATCATCCTCTGCGACCCTCACAGGGCTGTGGTGATAGGGCACGACCACAGGATTCGCCTCAAGGCCGGACGGATGCTCTCCCCGGACATCAGGGCGGGAATCGCGCTTCTTATCGCCGCAATGTCGGCAAAGGGCACAAGCGTCATTTCCAACATCGAGCAGATTGACAGGGGCTACGAAGACATAGACCTGAGGCTCAATGCCCTCGGCGCCTGCATCACCCGCGAGGAATAAGAGCCTAAAGTTTTGACCGGCAATGGTTTAAGTGGAATATAAATACAAAACTATATATGGAAAATAAAAACTACAAAAGGGATTTGGTGACCTGCGCACTCCCCTACGCGAACGGTCCGGTGCATATCGGCCACCTTGCGGGGGTTTATGTGCCTGCGGACATATATGTGAGGTACCTGAGGATGAAGGGACACGATGTGCTTTTCATCTGCGGCTCCGATGAGCACGGGGTGCCGATTACGATCAAGGCGAAGAAGGAGGGAGTGACCCCACAGGACATTGTGGACAGGTATCATTCCATAATCAAGAAGTCTTTCGCAGGGCTTGGAATCAATTTCGACATCTATTCCAGGACCTCCTCAGCCGTGCACGAGAAGACGGCTTCGGACTTTTTCCGCAAACTCTACGACGAAGGAAAATTCATCGTCAAGGAAAGCGAGCAGTACTACGACGAGGAGGCCAAGACCTTCCTTGCAGACCGCTACATAACGGGAACCTGCCCGCGCTGCGGTGCGGAAGGGGCCTACGGAGACCAATGCGAGAAGTGCGGCGCCACGCTCAGTCCTGACGAGCTCATAAACCCGAAATCCTCCCTGAGCGGTTCTCCGCTTGTGAAGAAGATGACCAAGCACTGGTATCTTCCTCTGGACCAGTACGAAAAGTGGCTCTCCGAGTGGATTCTTCAGGGGCACAAGGAGTGGAAAACCAATGTTTACGGCCAGTGCAAGAGCTGGATTGACGGTGGTCTTCAGCCGAGGGCTGTGAGCCGCGACCTTGAATGGGGCGTGCCGGTTCCGGTGGAGGGAGCCGAGGGAAAAGTGCTCTATGTGTGGTTTGACGCGCCTATAGGCTACATTTCCAACACGAAGGAGCTGCTCCCCGAGAGCTGGGAGAAGTGGTGGAAGAGCCCGGACACGAAGCTCGTGCATTTCATCGGTAAGGACAACATCGTTTTCCACTGCATCGTCTTCCCGTCAATGCTGAAAGCTCACGGAGAGTACATCCTTCCGGACAATGTGCCTGCGAACGAGTTCCTCAACCTCGAGGGCGACAAGATTTCCACATCCCGCGGCTGGGCCGTGTGGCTCAACGAATATCTGGAGGAGTTCCCGGGCAAGGAGGACGTTCTCCGCTATGTTCTCTGCGCCAACGCGCCGGAGACCAAGGACAACGACTTCTCCTGGAAGGACTTCCAGGCCCGCAACAACAGCGAGCTCGTGGCCATTTTCGGAAACTTCGTGAACAGGGCCGTGGTGCTCACCCACAAATATTTCGGCGGCCGCGTTCCTGCCGACCTGAAACCCGAGGCGATTGACTCCGAGACTCTCGCACAGATTCCGCAGATTGCCGCCGAGATTGAGTCCAACATCGAGTCCTACCGCTTCAGGGAGGCCCTGAAGGCCGCGATGAACCTCGCGCGCCTGGGAAACAAATACCTCACGGACACCGAGCCGTGGAAAGTGGCGAAGACCGATATGGACAGGACAGCGTCCATTCTGAATGTTTCACTTCAGATTTGCGCCGCCCTTGCAATCGCATTTGAGCCGTTCCTGCCGTTCTCAGCGGGGAAACTCCGCAAGATTCTGCGCACTGGAGTGCTCGCCGGCACAGACCACCGCGCAGGAGAAGAGGGCACTCAGGGCGTCAACATCTTCAAGGCCGGGGAGTGCGCCGCGCTGCACACCGTCGGAGGCTCCACTGACTGCAACGCCTACGGAGAGTATGGCTCCGAGAGCGCTGAGGGAGAGGTTTATGACGTAACCCTCAGCTGGAGCGACCTCGGGACCGCCGGAAGAATTCTTCCAGAGGGCCACTCCCTCGGAGAGCCGGAGCTTCTTTTCGCAAAGATTGAGGACGAGGTTGTGGACGCACAGATTGCGCGCCTAAACGCCATCAGGGCAGAGAGGGAAGCCGCTGCCGCAAAGGCCGCAGCTGAAGAAGCCGCAGCGAAGATTGAGCCTCAGAAGGCCGAGTGCAGTTTCGAGGACTTCGAGAAGATGGATATCCGCACGGCCACGGTGCTTGAGGCCGAGAGGGTGCCTAAGACCGACAAGCTCCTCAAGCTCACCATCGACACGGGCATTGACACCCGCACGATTGTTTCCGGCATCGCCGAGTATTACACCCCTGAGGAGATGGTCGGGAAGCAGATCTGCATTCTCGCGAACCTCGCTCCGCGCAAAATCCGCGGCATAGAGTCCAAGGGTATGATTCTTATGGCGCGCCAGGGCGACGGCAAGATGCGGTTTATTACCCCTCAAGAAGCCCTTGTCAACGGTGCAACGATCGGATAATCCCCTACGCGCAAGGCACAAAAAAAGCGGATTGCTGCAAGTTGTAGCAATCCGCTTTTATTATTGTAATTATTTAGTTTACAAGAGTTTATAACTGCGGGCGATGAAGTCGGAGAGGGCTTTGCCTTTGAGAAGGCCGCTGCCAAGAAGGGCGAGGTCGGTAATCTGACGGGCTTTCTCGGCGCGAGCCGCCTTCGCCTCGTCGGAGGAAGCGTCCTCAGCGCGGAGAGACTCCACGAGCGGGTTCTCAAGGTTCACGACCAGATTATAGGACTCAGGCATAGAGCCGTAGAAATTCAGTCCACCGCCAAGCTTTGACATCTCCCTGTACCTTCTCATAAACTCGGACTGGGTAATCTGCACCGGAGCGGCGTCCTTGCCGAGATTGTCGCCTTCGACGTTCCACTCTATCCCTTCCGGAAGTCCGCCCTTGAAAATCTCGTCGAGGGCCTTCTTCTCGTCGTCGGTGAGTTCAGGCTTCTTAACCTCTTCCTTCACGATGAGACGGTCGACACTGTCGGAGTCAACCCTTGCGAAGCGGACATTCTCCATCTTCGTCTCAAGAGTGTTGACGAAATAGGAGTCCAGATGGCAGTCCAGAAGAAGCACGTCATAGCCCTTGTTCTTCGCCGCCTCGATGGCTGAGTACTGAGCCTCGGCGTCGGTGGCATAGAGGATTACGAGTTTCTTGTCCTTGTCGGTCTGCTCGGCCTCGATGGCCTTGCGGTAGTCCTCGATTCCGAAATACTTGCCGTCGGTGTTCTTCAGGAGGCAGAATTTCATCGCCCTCTCGCAGAACGCCTCGTCGGAAATCATTCCGTACTCGATGAATATCTTGACATTGTCCCATTTCTCCTCGAAGGAAGCCCTTTCGTTTTTGAAGATTTCCTCCAGACGGTCGGCGACCTTCTTTGTGATGTAGCCGGAAATCTTCTTCACATTTGAGTCGGCCTGCAGGTAGCTCCTGGACACGTTAAGCGGAATGTCCGGGGAGTCGATGACGCCGTGAAGCAGGGTGAGGTAGTCCGGGACTATGGCCTCAACGGAGTCCGTGACGAACATCTGGTTGCAGTAGAGCTGAATCTTGTTGCGGGTGATTTCCATCTGATCCTTGATCTTCGGGAAATAGAGGATGCCGGTGAGGTTGAACGGGAAGTCCACATTGAGATGGATGTGGAAAAGAGGCTCGTCAGCGTACGGGTAGAGGGCCTTGTAGAACTTGTTATAGTCCTCGTCGGTGAGCTCCGACGGTTTGCGGGTCCAGAGCGGCTCCACGGTGTTGATTACATTGTCCTCTTCCGTGTCCACATATTTGCCGTCCTTCCACTCCTGTTTCTTTCCGAAAACAATCGGAACAGGCATAAACTTGCAGTATTTGTCCAGAAGGGTCTGAATCCTGCCCTTCGCGGCGAACTCCTCCTCATCCTTTGAGAGGTAGAGCGTTATGACAGAGCCCCTGTCGGCCTTGTCGCAGTCTTCCATCGTGTACTCAGGAGAGCCGTCGCAGGTCCACCGCACTGCCTTCGCGCCGTCCTTCCAGCTGAGGGATTCGATGGTGACCTTGTCGGCTACCATAAAGGCTGAGTAGAATCCGAGGCCGAAGTGGCCGATGATGCTGCCAATCTGGTCCTTGTATTTCTCGAGGAACTCTCCTGCTGAGGAGAATGCAATCTGGTTGATGTATTTGTCAATCTCCTCGGCGGTCATACCGATACCGTTGTCAATGATTTTCAAGGTCTTAGCCTCCTCGTCAAGTTCTACCCTGACCTTGAGCTCACCCGTTTCGCCCTTGAATTCGCCAGAGGATGCGAGGGCCTTCAGTTTCTCTTCAGCGTCCACCGCATTGGCTACCAACTCCCTAAGGAATATCTCGTGATCTGAATAAAGGAATTTTTTAATGACCGGAAATATATTTTCCGTAGTCACACCTATTTTTCCGTTTGCCATATCTAAATGTTTTTTTTATTCTTCTTTAGGGGGGAACACTCAATTTTAGAGCCATCGGCCTAAAACGAAAAAGAGACTGACACGATGTCAGTCTCCCTGTCATAATTATGTCTATGCGGTTACCTCGCGGCAATCTCTAAATAATGTGTGTAGGGGGGGGGAGGTTAAAGAAATAGATGGGATGCAAGGCTCTCGACGCGCCAAATACCGGAGCAACCTATCGGTTGTGAGGATTTTGGCAAGGAGAACAACGCAGCAGACCGCTATTTATTTAACCTCCCCACGGCTGGTCTCGACGGTCAGCCAGTACCCCTTCGTCGAGCGCGGTTTGAAAACCAGCCGCACCCAATCCGAGCGGGTCTCCCCGCTGAACACCTCCGAATAGAAACTTCCGGAAATAGCGTCAAGGGAGTCGTCTATGACCAGGTCGGGCTCGGTGCAGAAAGTAAGGCTGTAGCCGTCGCCCTCGTCGTATAACCCGTCGGTGACGGTGACGTTCCACTGCGTCCTGGCGGATGAGGCCCCCGAAAGACACCGAAGCACGGCCTTGAAATCAAACTTGTCGTCAGAGCGGGTCACTCCCTCCTCGGACACCCCAATGCGCCACTGCCCATCCCCCGTGCACTCCATCTTCAGATTTTCAGTGCTCCACGCTCCTCCGACCTCGTCAAGCGGCGTGGAGGAAACGATGATTTTTCCATACCCCTCTACAATTATATACCCTTCAGCCTCCTTTGTGGAAATCCTTCTTCGCATCGAGTAGCTCGAATCGGCGTTCTGAGCCTCGGCGGAAAGTTTCAGGAAATCCTGGATTTCAAGCCAGTCCGCCGCATCGCCCTTCGCATAGGAAAGCGCCCTTTCATACATTCTGTTTCCCCAGTAGGAAAGCG
The DNA here is from genome assembly GCA_964396105.1 of uncultured Muribaculaceae bacterium. Classification (GTDB taxonomy): domain Bacteria; phylum Bacteroidota; class Bacteroidia; order Bacteroidales; family UBA932; genus Cryptobacteroides. The sequence goes on along the minus strand of CAYNDY010000062.1, from coordinate 3,983 downwards.
CGGACGAATCCATCCGGGCGCTGTAGTTTCCGTCGTCAAGTCTGCAGGAGGCAAGAGCGAGGGAAAGGAAGGAAAGAATAATTATAGTCGTCTTTTTCATATTCCGAAATTCTGTTGCCATAGACCCAAATTAAAAGCGGTAGCCCACTCCTATCTTCGCCCCGCAGTATTCCCCGCCAAGGCCGAATTCGAGGATGCCGAAAACGGACGAACCCACTTCGAGACCCACAAGATCCAGCTGCGGAAGTACAAAGAGAGGAGACATCGTTTCATACTGCCCGCCTATTACTCCGCACAGTCCGACTGCCGAGTAGCCTCTGAAATAGTGCCGGTTGACCCAGGTGAACCGGGCCATAACGCTGAGGTCAAGATAGTGTTCGTTCGTATCCCCCGAGTAATGGTTGTCATACGCGGAATAGTTCCGCGCCCAGACGCAGTTGTAGCCGAGAGACGCTTCCAGAGAGAACCAGGTGCGGAAATGATAGACAAAGTCGGCGGAAATTATCCCCGTCGTGCGCACAGGCCCGTGGTAGGAGGAGTACAGCGTTGAAAGGGGGGAACAATAGTTCGGCTCCGAGCAGTCCAAACATCCTGTGGGTATAAGATTGCTGCCCATAAGCATCCCGCCCGAGTATCCGCCCCAGGTAACATTGACTTGATAGCGTTTCTGAGGAGGGATTCCTCTTGCATCAAGGGAAGTCTCTGCGCCAAGAGCCAGAACCAGCAGGGCGAAAGCGGCTGCGAATATTTTCCTGTTCATTTTCATTGCAAGGGGTTTTGTAAAAGTTCGAAAACCAAGAGTATAGATGATGAGCGGAGAAAAATGTTGCAGGGAGGACAAAAAAAGTGTGATTGGGAATCCAACCACACTTCAAGACATAAATGACAGTGAGACAAAGTCTCTTTTTATTTGTACAAGAATCTCTTGATACTCATCTTAGGAGTCTTCTCGAACGGAGCGGGGACAATCTCCACTTTAGTAATCTGGCTGTAGGCAGGGAGTTCCTTGTTCAGAAGAACCTGCATCTGGTGCATCTGCTCCGAAACCGCCTCGCCGTCAAGGCCGTCGGCTTCAATCTTCTTCTGGTCGAGATAGACGAGAGCGACAATCTTGGATGCCCTGTCAACCACCACTGACTCAACCACATACGGCTGATTGTTCACCATAGCCTCGATTTCCTCCGGGTAGATGTTCTGGCCTGAAGAGGAGAGAATCATATTCTTGCTCCTGCCCCTGATGAAGATGTTTCCGTCGGCGTCGATGACTCCGAGGTCACCGGTTCTGAGCCAGCCGTCCTCGGTGAAGGCGGCCTTGGTGGCTTCCTCGTTCTTGTAGTAGCCGCTCATAATGCTGGTTCCGCGCGCCTGAATCTCGCCCACAATCCTCTGAGGATCCTCTGAGTCAATCCTGGCCTCGGCCCTGTCCACAACCTTTCCGCAGGAGCGGACGACGAATTTGTCGCAGCTCTCGTAGGCAAGAAGCGGAGCGGCCTCGGTCATACCGTAACCGATAGTGAACGGAAGTCCGATTTTCTTGAACCACTGCTCGACGTCAGGATTGAGGGCGGCGCCGCCCATAATGATCATCCTTATCTTTCCTCCGAAGGCAGCGATGAGTTTTTCGCGTATCTTCTTGTATATGATTGAGTTCACTCCAGGAATCTTGAGAGCGACCTTCATAGCGGGCTTGCTTACGACGGGGAGCACCGCAGACTTGAAGATTTTCTCCATCACGAGCGGAACCGTAATTATAAGGTATGGATGAACCTCCTTCATCGCCCCGAGAAGCAGCTGCGGAGTCGGGGTCTTGCCCAAGTAGTAGATTGTCGTGCCGCCGCAGAGAGGGTAGATGAGCTCGAACATAAGTCCGTACATATGCGCCATCGGGAGCATTGAGACCATCGTATCCGTAGGGTATGAAGGGATGTTCTTCTGGCCGAACTCGACATTGGCGCTGAGGCACTCGTAGCGGAGCATTACGCCCTTAGGAGCGCTGGTGGTGCCGGAGGTGTAGTTGATGATGGCGAGGTCCTTCGCGTTGTCGGTCGGATAATCGACGTTTTCGCGGGTGAACCCGAGAGGATATTTCTTGTCGAACGCCTCCTGAAGGTTGTCCATCGCCTCCTGCATAGCAGGTTCGGTGCAGTAGAGAAGCGAGAAGTCGTCAACGGAGATGACGGCCTTGAGACGCGGCATTGAGGCTACATTGAGCTGCTTCCAGAGGTCCTTGTTGGTGAAGAGGATGCTGCTCTCGGAGTGGTCCACCAGGGAGTCGATGCTGTCCGGCTTGAAGTCGGCGAGGATAGGAACGACCACGGCCTCGTAGGTGTTGGCGGCGAGGAAGGAGATGCCCCATTTAGCCGAGTTCTTGGCGCAGATGGCGATTTTGTCGCCCTTCTTAACGCCTGCCTTCTCGAAGCAGAGGTGGAACTTCGCGATGAGTGTTGCCACCTGCTGGAAGGTGAATACATCGCCCCTGTAATTGCACAAGGCCGGCTTTTCCCAGTTGTCGCGGATAGCCCCAGTGAGCCTTGTGAAATAATGTTTCATTGGTCCTGTGTACATATTTTTTACCTTTATATTTATTCTACAACATCCCGGGGTCCGGCGGAAGTTTTCACCCATTGGGGAGAACACTTTCCCCCGAGCCCGGCGCCGTTATGCAAATTCGGTGCAAAAATAGGGAAAGAGAGATAGAGGATTTTATTTTTTCCTATATTTGTGGTGAAACTTCGCCGATTTGTGGTGAAATTGGCTGCGGAATTCGCAGTTTTCTCCCCTTTCCGGAAGGTCAGACACAGCCGGCGCAAACCCAGACATTATGAGAAAGAAACCCATCGTGGCGCTCGTCTATGACTTCGACGGCACCCTCTCCCCCGGCAATATGCAGGAATTCGGATTCATCCAGGCAATCGGAAAGCGCCCGGACGAGTTCTGGACCGAAAGCGACGACATAGCCATCGGGCAGGACGCCAGCAACATCCTCAGCTATATGAAACTTATGTTCGACGAGGCCCGCCGCCAGGGCATCAGCCTCACCCGCGAGCGGTTCCGCTCCTTCGGAACGGGCATCGAACTTTTCGACGGAGTGAAGGAGTGGTTCAGCCTCGTGAACAAATACGGCGAGGATCACGGGGTCATCGTGGAGCACTACATCAACTCCTCAGGCCTTGCGGAGATGATTGAGGGCACGCCGATAGCCCGTGAGTTCAAGAGGATTTTCGCCTGCTCCTACCTCTACGACGAGCGGGGCGAAGCCATCTGGCCGGGAGTGGCGGTGGACTACACGGCGAAGACCCAGTTCCTATTCAAAATCAACAAGGGCATCCTCAGCATCCGCGACAACAAGAAGGTGAACGAGAGCCAGATGGAAGACAAGAAGCGGATTCCGTTCCCGCATATGATTTATTTCGGCGACGGGGAGACGGACGTTCCGTGTATGAAAATAGTGAAGATGTTCGGGGGCCACTCCATCGCGGTCTACAACCCCGACAAGCCGCAGAAGGTAAAGTGCGCCGCCACTCTCCTGAAGCAGGGCCGGGTGAATTTCATCACCCCAGCCCGCTACACCGCCGACAGCCGCACATTCGAGCTCGTCTGCTCCATAATCGACCTAATCAAAGCCGACTACGTCCTCCACGAAATGGCCAAACACAAATAATCTGCTTTTACGGTTTCTCTTTAGCAGGTGGATTACCGTACGGAGCCTGTTCCACATCGCTAAGGTATCGCGACCGGGATTGAGAGGCGGCTGAATACCCGTCCACTGTTGACAGAGCCGATTTGACCAGGTCGATGTCAAGCGCATCTTCAATTCTCGCTATCGTCTCAAGGGTCATATTGGAGCTCCCTTTGAGAAGATTGGAAACATACTGCTGAGTACAGCCTATGCGCTGAGCGAGCGCGGTTTGCGTAACGCCCTGTTCGTCCATCTCTTGCATTATCCTCATCGTGATGTATCGGGAATAACATAGCCAGCGGCT
>CAYNDY010000061.1:7038-10683 GCA_964396105.1 uncultured Muribaculaceae bacterium | reverse complement strand
CGAACTCAATTCGGGTTCCGGGGGTTCGAATCCCCCTCTCACCGCAAAGGACTCAAAAAAGAGAGGATGACTTTTCAGTCATCCTCTCTTTTTTATTACCAGGCTCCCTGGGTGTCGTCCTCATCGTCAAAGGTCTTCTGCAGGCCCGGCGCCCATTTGAACTTGAAGATGCGGTAGTTGCGGTACTCGCCTTCGAGAATCAGCGGGCCGTCGAAACTTGCCAGGGCCGTGTAGTAGGTGTGCCCCGCCTCGAACTTCGTCGCCGAGGTGCCGTCGCCCACTCCGTCGTTCTTGTGGGCGTACATTCCGTAGAGAATGCGGCCTGTGTTGTTCTCCCTGTAATCATTGAACATATTGAGGAAATATCGGCCAGGGGCTGTGACGGCCGCCTCGTTGCGAAGATAGAGACTGTCGGCCGTCGCTCCCACCCACGGGATGTGCGAAGCAATCTCATACTCGCCCTCAACGAACGGATAGACATAGTCCCAGACATCGTTCACCCTGTAGGAGAACCCGATTTTAATCCGGCTCGTGGCGTTAGTGTGGACCGTCTTGAGGATGAGGTCACCCGCAGGGGAATTGGTCGTCGGGTCCACCACAAACGCGTATATCCAGTAGTCCTTATCCTCCTCAAGACTAGTGAAAAAATAGTCCTGGTCGCCGTACTGGAGGCTGTGGCTTGAGAAATCGGCTATGTGCGGAGTGCCGTTGTAGAGGAGGTCGAACCGCCAGTTGATGTACTCCTTGTAGGCATAGTCAAGCGAAAGGGTCATAAACTGCTTGGAAATCTTGAACGGGTCCACTCCCTCGCGCACCTTCTCGGCGGCGACGTAGTAGTAGGCGTCCTTCGTAGTGTGGAACTTCACCTCGCAGAATCCGCAGCCCGTCTGGACCACTTCCATACTGAGGCCGACCTTCTTTACGGTGTATTTCGCGTCAGGCTCGCACCCCGCGGCAAGAAGCAGCGCGGCTGCGGCTAAGAGTATTGTCCTTAACTGTTTCATCGCTTATTTCCCCTCATTTTCCTTGAGCCAGGTCCTCACGGAGAAGATGAACCTCATCGCCGCCGAAGTGTGTGAACCGTAATGGCCGAAATTATACTGAATGTTCGCGTCCTTCCACTGCACCTTCGCCTTGGAGGCGTTCACGAAAGGCACCACGTCGTCGTCCATCGAGTGGAGCATATACACCGGCGCCGTCGGGGTCCAGTTGAACGCAAGGATGGAGTTCTCGCTCATCACCTTGTAGAGCTCCGAAACCACGTCGCTCGTCGGGTCCATACCCTCTTCGGTGAGGATGTCGCTGGTCTTCGTCGTACCCATCATCTCCTTCAGCTGGAGGACAGTGTATTTCTTGGAATTTATCCAGTCGTCGATTTTCTCGTAAACCCAGCCCTGGAGAAGGTCTTCCATCTTGATGCTCATGTTGTTGCCCACAATCATACCCTGGACAATCAGCGGAACCGCCGCCGGGATATTGACCTTGTCAGTCTCGATGAAGTTGTTGTAGGTCGCCCTCACGTCGTAGGGGCCGCCGCCGGCGAAAACCTGGCCCACAAGCTCACCGATGCCCATATAGGACTCGATGTACCACTGGGTGGCCATTGTGACCGCGCCTCCCTGCGAGAAGCCCATAAGGTAGATCTTCTCCTCCTCGGGGGCGTAGTCCGTGTTTTCAAGGAATTTGGATGCGGCCTCGTACATATTGTACACGTCCATCGCCGTCTGCTGGAGCATAAGATATGGATGAACCCTGCCGGAGTCCACTCCGTAGCCTTCGTAATCCGGGAATATCATCGCATAGCCCAGGTGGCACAGCACGCCCTCAATCGGGAAGCAGTTGGAAGGGCATTCCGCGTTGGAGCCTATGGTGTAGTGGCTGACCACAATGTATCTTTTCGGCTTGCGGCCCTTGGGAAGAAGGATTTTGCCGGAAAGCGTCGTTTCCTTTTCGGTGAGGAGGTCCCAGGACTTGTAGGTGCCTGCGATTTCAATGACCTTGCTTTTCTGATTGAACTCGAAGATGCTCTGTACCAGATTGTTGACATTGGTGCAGGTGGTCTTTGTCTCCGGGTCCTGAATTTCGCCCTCAGGGACATAGCAGTCCTCGGGAAGGCCCTGGGAGAGGTCGGTTTCCTTTACGGAAATGACCTTGAACGCCTTGAGGTTCGCCCCCTCGCGCCACGAGAGGTCGTCAAAGTCCCCGAAGGCAATGTCCCCGCGGTCGCATCCCGCAAGAGAGAGAAGGGCGGCGAGGGAGAGGAGAATATATTTTTGAGTCTTTTTCATTTTCATATAATTTGCTGCGGGTCATTAAAATCTGCAGGAAACGCCCACGGAAACGATGCGGGAACTTACGAGGAATATGGTGCTGCGGCTCTTGACGCTGTAGAGCCCGCCGAGGTCAACGAATGCGCCCCAGCGGTCAGCCCAGTGGGCCGAAATGCCGATTACTGTAAGGTCCACGGCAAGGCCGCAGAGAGTGTGGCGGCCGTATGCGTCGGTTTCCGTTCCCCCGTTGATGCCAAGTCCCGCTCCGAGCGCCGTGTGAAGGCTGATGTATTGGGAATTGAACCAGGAGAACTCCATCCGGGGCATAAGCGCGAGGTTCCAGAAGCTCTGGTTCTTCAGGCGCGATATTTCCGCTCCGCCCCCGTCACGGACTACGCTGTCCCAGAGGCAGGCGGAGATGTCCGCGCTGGCGCCGAGGCCGAACCACTGGACGGGTCTCCAGAGGTAGTCCACTCTCCAGTGCTGGGTGTAGCGGTAGCGCTCCTTGTAGGTCTGGCGGTAGTCGGAAGGCATTGTGTTGACTATATACTGCGGGTTCTGCCAGACGAGGTTTTCAAACATCTGGTCTCCCCAGCTGAGCCTTATGTCGTGCTTGAAAGCGTCCCGCGCATAAAGTTTCCTCACTTTCGGGGCCTTCAGGCTGTCAAGTTTTGCGGCATTGCGCCTTCGAGTGCGGTGCACCTTCTCGTGCTGCCGGACAATCTTCGGGCTCTCAGGCTCAGCGGCCCCGAGGGGAGCCTCCTGCAGAGGCGCCGCCGCAAGGCACAAAAGCGCGAGAGCGATGATTTTTTTCGTAGAAAAATTCATTTTATATACAATCTTGTCAAATCTCTTCCTTAGGCCAACCTTGTGAGTGTAACGGCAGTTCCACTCCGTCAGGCGTAACAATCACAGCGCCCACCTCGGGCTTCGCCAGATGTCCCACGATGTCGAAAGTCTGGAAATCGTGGCGGAACTTGTCGTGGCTTCCTATCGGGATGGTGAAAAGCAGGCGGTAGTCCTCCCCGCCGTTAAGTGCGGCGGCAAGCGGATCCACTCCCAGTTCCTTGCTCAGGTCGATGGAATTGCCCATAAACGGCACTCTCTCGGCATAAATCTTCGCTCCGAGACCGGAGTCCCTCACAAGGCTCTTCACTGCATCAGCGAGCCCCTTTGAGACCAGATAACCGTAGCTCGGCACAATCTCGTCCTCCTCGAGAAGGTCAACGATGTTCGGAGAAAGCGACGGCTTGAGGTATTCGCCCACAAAGTCCTTGTATTTTTCAAGCTGCGGCTGTTCGTGGTCGTCCTTTTTCTTGTCGAACTCCCGTTTCTCCCTCTCAAGCACATTAAGTCCAAGATATGCCCCTCCAAG
>CAYNDY010000061.1:0-6938 GCA_964396105.1 uncultured Muribaculaceae bacterium | reverse complement strand
GTAACGCATTTATATCCAAGATGTTTGAGCGGAAAATACACCAGGTCGAAATCCGACCCTTCGATGAAGCAGCGGCTCTTCTGGGTTGCCACCGCCTGTCCCTTTGTCTCCCAGCGGGTGCTCTCGAACGGCTTGTAGCCCGTCCCCTCAAAGAGCCTTTCGACCGCCTCAATCCTTCCAAGACTTGAAAAACCTTCTTCCATATATAACAGGATTTAAGCCCCGCAGAGCGGAGCCGTCATTTATTTTTTATTCACTTCATAGTTGATGCCAAGGTCCTTGAGCTGCTGAAGAAATGCACTGCAAATCCCGACGCTGTACTTTCTGGAAGCGAGCTCGATGTTCCACTTGTGCACAGGGTCGAAAAGCCTGATGACAAGCTGAGTCTTGCCCTTGTTCTCCTTGATTACCTCCACCAGAGCCTCCCGGAAGCTGTCCGAAAGCATCGGAGTGGAAAGCAGCAGCACAAGCTCCTTCACCTTCTCCTCCGCGAGGTTGCCGAGAAGCCTCATTCCCGTGACCTTGAAAGCGAACGGAACCTGCTCCAGAGTGCCGTCCTCCTTGCGGTTGGCCTTCCATCTCGCCCTTATTTCGCCCTCAATCCAAATTGCCTGATGCTCCTGAAGGTAGCCCATATAGTTCTCGTGGTCCTTGTCGAAAAGAGCCAGTTCATAGTTCCCCTCATAGTCCTCAATCACCGTCTTGGAGAAGTTCTTCCCGTTCTTGGTTATGAGGTTCTGGGTCTGGGTGATAAGCCCCGCGACGCAGACCTTCTTCGGGGTCTGGGACGCCGTACAGTCGTCGATGAGTTTGCGAAGACCCGCGAGAGAGCAGCCCGTGAAGTTGTCAATCTCGAAGCGGTATTTGTCCAGAGGGTGAGAGGAAAGGAACATACCCACGAACTCCTTCTCCTTCTGGAGGTAGGCAAGGGTGTCGTCCTCCTTCACCTCCACGAGAGGGATTTCCGGCCTCTGAGGCTTCATTTCCTCCGCCTCGCCGAAAAGCGAGATGGACGCTGACTCCTGGTCGCGGCGGTAAAGTTCCCCGTAGCGGGCGAGAGCGTCGATGAAGAGGTCTCCGCTGCGGCATGGTGCGAAAAACTGGCGGCGGTCGATGTTGAAGGAGTCGAAGGCTCCGGAATAGACCAGAGTCTCAAGAGGTTTTCTTCCCACAACTCCCGCCATCCTTTCGATGAAATCGTAGATGTCGACGAAAAGTCCGCCGCTCTCCCGTTCCTTCAGGATTGCCTGCACGATGTTCGCTCCGAAGGACTTGATGCCTCCGAGCCCGAAACGCACGTCTCCCGCTCTGTTTACGGAAAACGCGTTGCCCGACTCGTTGATGTCCGGGTTCAAGACCTTGATGCCGCTGCGTTTGCAGTCATCCATAATCTTCTTGATCTCGTCCATCTTCGAGAGGTTGTTGCTCAGGTTCGCCGCCTGGAACTCCGCCGGATAGTGCGCCTTGAGCCAGGCGGTCTGGTAACTTACCCAGGCATAGCAGGTCGCGTGCGACTTGTTGAACGCATACTGGGCGAATTTCTCCCAGTCCTTCCAGATCTTGTCCAGAATCTTCTCCGGATGACCGTTCTTCATTCCGCCGGTCATAAACTTGTCCTTCAAGGAGTTAAGGATGTCGATCTGCTTCTTTCCCATCGCTTTCCTCAGCTTGTCGGCCTCGCCCTTGGTGAACCCGGCGAGTTTCTGCGAGAGAAGCATCACCTGCTCCTGATAGACCGTCACTCCGTAGGTGTCCTTGAGGTATTCCTCCATATCCGGAAGGTCATATTCCACCTTCTCCTGACCCTGTTTTCGGGCGACGAACGAAGGGATATAATCCATAGGACCCGGGCGGTAGAGGGCGTTCATCGCAATGAGGTCCTCAAACCTTGTAGGCTGAAGCAGCTGGAGCCATTTCATCATTCCCGGGGACTCGAACTGGAAAACGCTCGTGGTGTCTCCGCGGCTGTAGAGGGCGTATGTCTCGGGGTCGTCGATAGGGATGGCCTCGATGTCGATGTCTATTCCGTGCCTTTCCTTTATAAGGTCCAGGCAGCTGTGGATAATCGAAAGGGTGTTCAGGCCCAGGAAGTCCATCTTCAGCATACCCACATCCTCGATGTAGTGGCCGTCGTACTGGGAGGTCCAGAACTCCTTTTTCTTGCCGTTCTCGTCGAGGATTTCCTTGTCCTCGGAGAGGCAGATAGGGATGTAGTCCATAAGGTTTCCGCGGCCGATGATGGTCGCGCAGGCGTGGACTCCCACCTGTTTTATGCTTCCTTCGAGCTCCTTGGCGTAGTGGAGCACCTCCTTGGTGAGTTCCGTTCCGTTTTCAAGCTCATTCTTGAACTCGGGGACGAGGCGGTAGCAGTTTTCGAGGGTGATTTTCGCGTCCTTCTCCTCCATACCCTGCTGGAAGAACTTCTCCACGGTCTTTTTCTGCCCCGGATTGTCAGGGTCGTCAATCTCCACCTGCCGGCTTATCTGCTTGAAGCCCTTTTTAAGTTCGTCGAGCTTGGGGTTGAACGGATATTCCTGCTCCTTCATCTCGCTCAGGCGATCAGGGACCATCTTCGCAAGCCTGTTCGCTTCGTCAAGGCTCATCCTGCTGATTCTGGCGACATCCTTGATTGCGGACTTGGCCGCCATAGTGCCGAAGGTTATGACGCGGGAAACGTGGTCAAGCCCGTAGTGGTCCTCCACATATTTGTGCGCGGCCCCGAGGTCCTCGAAGTCCACGTCGATATCCGGCATACTGATTCGGTCAGGGTTGAGGAACCTCTCGAACAGGAGCTGGTACTTGATAGGGTCGAGATTGGTGATCCAGAGGCAGTAGGCGACAACTGAACCTGCCGCGGAACCCCTTCCAGGGCCCACCATAGAGCCCATCGCCCGAGCGGCGGCAATGTAGTCCTGGACAATGAGGAAGTAGTCCGGGAAACCCATTCGGCAGATGGTCTTGAGCTCGAAGTCGATTCTCTCCGCCTGCTCCGGGGTGAAAGTCTCGCCGTAGCGGATGTGCGCGCCCTTGTAGGTGAGGTGGCACAGGTACGCGACGCTTCTGCAGAATTCCTCCCCGCGGTCGTTACCGTCCTTGTCGCAACGGCCCACGTCGATTATTTCCTTGTATTTCTCCAGTTCTGAGTCAATCCCTGCGAGGAAGTCCGGCGGAAGGTCGAACTTGGGGAGAACGTGTCCGCGGTCAATTTTGTAGCTTTCAATCTTGTCGGCGACCTCCAGGGTGTTGGAGATGACTTCCGGGTGGTCAGGGAAAAGGGCGGCCATCTCCTCCTCGCTCTTGAGGTATTCCTGCTGGGTGTAGCGGAGTCTCTTTTCATCGTCAAGGAAGGCGGCTGTGTTCATGCAGATGAGCCTGTCGTGGGCCGGGCCGTCCTCCTTGCGGACAAAGTGGACGTCGTTGGTGGCTACGACCTTCACGCCCATCTTCGCGGCGAGTTCAAAGATTCCCTTGTTCGCAACTGTCTGGTTTTCATACACTTCCCAGACCTTGCTGTAGGCTTCGCCGCTTAGGCCCTGCACCTCGGTCTTGTGCAGCTGCACTTCGAGGTAGTAGTCCTCCCCGAAGACCCTCTTGAACCACTCAACGCTCTTCTCGGCCGCCTCCATATCCCCCGCGATTATGTTCTGCGGGATTTCCCCGGCGATGCAGGCGGAAAGGCAGACGAGGTTCTCGTGGTACTGCTCCACAACGGAGTGGCTCACACGGGGCTTGTCGTAATACTTTCCCTCTATGTGCCCGGTGGAAACGATTTTCATCAGGTTCTTGTAGCCCTCGTAGTTCTTCGCGAGGAGGATGAGGTGGTAGTATTTACGGTGGTTGGAGTCCTTGAGGTGGTGGTCGTAGTGGCGGGTGACATAAATCTCGCACCCGAGGATGGGTTTTATGCCCGGGTGCTTGCCCGCATATTTCATAAACTCCTTGATGCCGTACATATTGCCGTGGTCGGTGATGGCAAGCGCCCCCATACCGAGTTCCTCTGCCCTCGAAAAGAGTTTCGGGATGGCTGAGAATCCGTCAAGGATGGAATACTGGGTGTGGACGTGCAGGTGTACGAATGACATATCGGGAGTGTTTTAATTGCAGGCGAAGACCCCCACGGTGGGCCTTCCGCCAAGTTTGCAAATATAGACAAAAACAAGCGTCTGAAAAACATTCCGGACGCTTGTTTTTTATAAAATTAACAGGACTGGCCGCACAGCGCGGCAGATGCCTTTTTATTTAGCTTTTGCGGCTTTGCGCTTCTCAACGGCGGTAACCACATCGTACATTACAGGTGTACCGATGAAGATGGAAGCGTAAGTACCGATGATGATACCGAGGATGAGCGCAACTGAAAGACCCCTGATGACCTCACCGCCGAAGATTGCGATTGCAAGCATAGTGACGAGAGTGGTGAGAGAGGTGTTCATTGTACGTGAGAGGGTGCTGTTGAGCGCGTTGTTCACGTTGTATGCAAGGTCAACCTTCGGGTGATCTGCCTTGAACTCACGGATTCGGTCGAAGATGACCACGTTATCGTTGATTGCGTATCCGATGATGGTAAGGATTGCGGCGATGAACGTCTGGTCAACATCGAGGGTGAACGGAAGGATGCCGCTGAAGAGCGAGAAGAATCCGATCACGATGATTGCAGTGTGGGCAAGTGAAACCACGCCGCCGAGTCCCCAAGTCCAGTTCTTGAACCTGATCGCGATGTATGCGAAGATTACGAAGAGGGCTATGATGACCGCGATGATTGCGTCGCGCTTCATATCGTTTGCGATGGTAGGACCCACCTTGTCGGAACTTACGATACCGTTAGGGTTGTCCACGGTGGAGCGGAACTCGTCGAAGGTAAGATCCTCGGCATAGAGACCCTTGAGGGCTTCATAGAGCATCTGCTCAACCTCTGCGTCAACCTCGCTGGACTCGTCCTCAATCTTGTAGGCGGTGGTAATCTTCATCTGGCTCTCTCCACCGAACTGCTTAACCTCGACTGCCTCGTTGAACTCGGCGAGAGTTGCCTCACGCACTGCCTCGGCGGTGACAGGCTTGTCGAACCTTACGACGTAGGTACGGCCTCCGGTGAAGTCAACACCGTAGGTGAATCCCTTGATGCAGATTGAAAGGATGGAGATGATGATGAGGGCTCCTGAGAAGATGTAGGAGAATTTCCTCAGTTTGAGGAAGTCCACGTGGGTGTTCTGGAGGAAGTTCCTTGTGAGCTTGTTGTCGAATGACACTCCCTTGCCCCTTGCGAGACGGTCGTCAATTACAAGACGGGTGATGAAGATGGAAGTGAGCACTGAGGTTACGATACCGATGATGAGGGTGGTTGCGAAACCTTTAACAGGACCTGAACCGAAGAGGAAGAGAACGACACCGGTGAGGGCGGTAGTTACCTGACCGTCGATGATTGCTGAGTATGCGTTCTTGTAACCGTCGGCAACAGCCTTTCCGAGGCCCTTGCCTGCACGGAGCTCTTCCTTGATTCTCTCATAGATGATGACGTTGGCATCCACCGCCATACCGAGGGTGAGGACGAGACCTGCAATACCCGGCAGGGTGAGGACTGCTCCGAATGAAACGAGCGATCCGAGGAGGAGAAGCACGTTGCAAAGGAGGGCGAAGTCAGCGATGAGACCTGCTCCCTGATAGAAGAATACCATATAGAGGAGCACAAGGAGGAAGGCTATCACGAAGGAGATGAGACCCGCGTTGATGGACTCGCTACCGAGTGAAGGTCCTACGACCTGCTCCTGGATGATGGTTGCAGGGGCCGGAAGTTTACCGGACTTGAGGACGTTTGCAAGGTCCTCAGCCTCTTCGAGGGTGAAGTTACCGGTAATCTGTGAGGAACCGCCGGAGATTTCGCTCTGGACTGTAGGGTATGAGTAAACCATACCGTCGAGGACGATCGCAACCTGACGGCCGATGTTGTCTTTGGTGAGCCTTGCCCAGGTCTGAGCGCCTTCTGAGTCCATTGACATTGAAACCTCAGGATGTGCGCCGCCGTCACCGTACTGAACACGTGCCTCCGTTACGGCGTCTCCGTCAAGCGGAGCCTTTCCGTCGCGGGAAGTGTTCCTGATTGCGACAAGCTCGAAGTAGTTGCCGCCCGGGATCTGGTCTGAAGGCTTTACTGTCCACATTGCCCTGAACTCGTGAGGGAAGCACTCCCTTACGGCCGGCATTGCGAGATATTTGTTCACCGTTGCGGTGTCGGCGTAGCTTGCAAAACCGATGCAGGCGTTGGTGTTGTAGCCTGACGGGCGGAGAACGGCGAAGAGAGGGTTGGCCTTTTTGTAGCTCTCCATCTCTGCGTCCTCGGTGGTGGAAGCGGCTGCGTCAACCTCCTGGCTTACGATGTCGTCTGACTCTGACTTAGCCTCAGCTGCAGCCTCAATCTCCTCTGAAGGGAGAATCTCGGCGAGTTTTGCGTTGGCCTCGGTGAGGAACGGCTCAATCTCGGAGAACTGGAAGGTCGTCCAGAATTCGAGGGATGCTGTTCCCTGGAGAAGCTTTCTCACACGCTCAGGCTCTTTTACGCCTGGGAGCTCAACGAGAATCCTTCCGGTGTTTCCGATTTTCTGGATGTTAGGCTGAGTGACGCCGAAACGGTCGATACGGTTACGGAGCACATTGAAGGAGTTGGAGATTGCGCTCTCGCTTTCTTTCTGGATGACGCTCAGAACCTCGGCGTCGCTGCTCTGCGAGTTCACCTTGTCCTTGAGGTCGAAGGTTGCGAACACATCTGAAAGAGGACGTCCGCCTGCAGTCTCCTGCCAAGCCTTGCCGAAGAGGGTGATGAAATCTTCGCGTGAAGTGACGCTGCGAACCTTTGCAGAGTCGATTGCTGCAAGGAACTGAGGGTCCTGACTGCCTCCTGCGAGGGCTTTCACGAGGTCTTCAAGCTGAACCTGAAGCATAACGTTCAT
>CAYNDY010000060.1:0-10943 GCA_964396105.1 uncultured Muribaculaceae bacterium | reverse complement strand
CCCGACCTTGGCAAGGTCGTGCTCTACCAACTGAGCTATTTCCGCAAACTTTGTTTTCCCGAATGGGATTGCAAAGGTAGGGATATTTTTTGAAACTGCAAATAAAATTGACAAAACTGTCAAAAAAATTGTACAGCGGAAAGAGGGCGGTTAATAAACTAGCTCCATTTTATCGACCCACAGGGTTGAGCCTGGACCGCCGATGAGGTAGTCGCCGAGGTAGCTGGCGGCGCAGGTGATTATTATGTGGGACGGAACCGTTTCCGTGTCGCGGTACTCGAGCGGAATCTCAATCTGCTGCCAGCCGTCGGTGGAGTGGCTAACAATGTGGCCGAAAGCTATGATACCCTGGGATTTCGAGTTATAGTAGATTCCCTTTGCCGTGTTGACCCTTACAGGTGACTCCGGCACGCCCTTCATCACCTTGTAGTCCCAGTTTCCGACTGAAACCGCGATTTCGCAGCGGTCTTCGTCGCCCTCCTTAACGCTCTCTCCTGTCGGAGCCTTGTCCAAATTGGAGTCCATAAGTTTTCCGGCATTGTATTTCATCCAGAGGCGCAGTTTGTGAGGCCTTGTGGTCCACGGACGGCCGTAGTTAACCGCTCCGCCCGTCGTGCCTTCCAGACCCGCGAAACGGCCTGTGAAGAGGTTTCCGCAGGCAAGAAGGCCCACGAAATCCTTGGATATGCACCTGACGGACCAGTCGCCGTCCATCTTGTCATCGCTGTCAGGGTAGGTCAGGACGATGCCGAGGCTTCCTGTGCCCTTCACGACGCTCTTTCCGCCCTTGCCGTAGCCGTCGGACACGCTCTCGTTCCCCTCTCCGTTGCCACAGGCCCACCAGATGTCCTGAGACTCAGGGTCCGAGCAGGCAGGGTTGAACCACTTGTAGTAATCCGCGCCGCTCACGAGGCTGAAATTCTCGAAACTGTTGTTCGGAAGCTGGCGCTCAGGATCGGTGGTGAACTCGTCCACCTCTGTCATCTCGGCTGCCGAGCCCTCGCCCGTGAAGGCATAGAACTCGTAGGTGGTGCCTCCCGTGAGGCCTTCGATGTGCGCCGTGAACTGGCCGCCGTCATAGACGAGGTCCGACTCCGGAAATTCCGTCCAGTCCCCTATGCTGCCTTTCTCCCTGTATTTGAAGCCGTTGACTTCGCCGGCGACTCCCTCCGCAGTGAGATACACTTCCTTCGACCAGACGTTCTTCTTCTTGACGCTCACAGACTTGTCTGACTGCTCCACAAAGAGCTTCCACGGCTCCTCCGTGTCCTTGTTGCCGCTCGGGTATTCCACAGTCACATCCACCTCATAACCGCCCTCGGAAAAGTCGTGCATCTCGTCCTTTGACGAACTGAGGGTGCTGATGCCCTTTGGACCGAGCTTCAGGGAAGTTATCGTTATGTCCGAAAGAGAGACGGTCTTGCGAACGTAGGCAATCATACGGCGGTTCGCCTCGTCGACGAAAGTCGCGCCCACCTGTCCGTTGACGGTGAAATAGCGCTCGATCGGACGGTTCGCCGTGATGGTCCACGGGTAGTTCTGATAGGTGGTGAGCACCACTGAAAGCGGGGTCGAGAGGTCGTGCACACCAACGATTTCCTGCGAGAGCCGCACGTTCTCCACATCAATCTTGCAGGCGGTGATTTTCACGTTCTTAAGGTCCACCGTTTCGCCGAGAGAGAGGGTCACGGTCCTGTCAGTCTGCGAAATGCTCTCCTGTCCGACCTCGCCAACTCCGTCGACCGTCATCGAGACAATGTGCGGAGTCACAACCGGATAGGGGATGTCGTTCTTGACGCAGGAAGCGAGAAGAAAGAGCGGAAGAAGCGATATGAGGAAAAAGCGTTTCATTTACAGATGTACAGTGAGGCCGAAATTGATGCCGAGAAGATCCACGCGGGCCTGGGCGCGGAAATAATTCTTTTCGCCGCTGAAAACTCCGTCCTTGTAACCCTTGGAGTTATTGTAGGAGATGTCGGCTAGGCTCAGATATGCGAAAACTGAAATCGTGTTCATCGGGAAATAAACCACTCCGGGGCTCAGCGCAAGGCTCACTTTGTTGGTGACGGTGTAGGTTGCGCTACCCATCGCGATGTCCGTGCGGGAGCGGGTGTAGCCGAGCGAAGCGTCGAGGAAAACGCCGATGCGTCCCCTGTCGTCAAGTCCGACGTATGAGCGGTTGAAAACAGAGCCGCCGTATGAAATGGTCTTTGCCGTCACATCGTCGAGAGAGTAGGAGAAATTCCCCAGAAGGTCGAGCGTGGCGGCGTCCACATTGCAGTTTCCGTTGGTGTAGCGGATGCGAAGACCCACCGCGTTGTTGTTCGCGTAGGCAAACGCTCCGTTAATGGAAATCCGCGCCAGAGAGAGGTAGGTGTTGGTGTTGTCCAGAAGCAGGAGAAGTTCGCTGTTGTCTGAAGACAGGTTCATATAGGCCGCCGACATCCCAATCTGCCAGTCCTTTTTCGGGATTATGAGATAGGACTTAAGGCTCCTGTGGCTGACCCTGGTGGTGTCCTTCTGGAGCCGCCTGCCCATAACGAGAGTCGGCTTCTTTTTCTTCTCTTTGTCCTTTGGAGCGGCAGGTGCCTGGGCCGAAGAAGCCTCAACGGCAGGTGCCTGGGCCGAAGCCTCGGATGATGCCGCTGCGGTCAGGGTCTCCTCCGGAGAATAAGCCCCGAGGGAAAATGCCGCCGAGAGGCAGAGGAGCGCAGTCAAAAACATTCTTTTTTCCATATCCTGTGCCCTCCCCTATAGATAATATGCAAGACCCACCGCTATTGAAGCGAGGTTCAACATAAAACTTGCGCTGCTGTTGCTGCTGGAGCCCCTGGAGACCTGATTGTGAATCTGGTCGGTCCAGGCGTAGTTGAAGCCGAGCACCCCGACACTGAGCTCGAGGGCTACGTGATTCGTCAGCAGAGCAGTAACTCCCGGATTCACACCCACATAGAGCTTGTACTGGCTGGTGTAGGTTCCCTTCGTCTCGGAGTTTTCCTCAGCCGTGTTGCGCACCTTTCCGAGCGACCCTCCGAGCTCCACCTGGGCGAACATCGAGAACCTTCCCGAAGAGCCGAGCGGGATGTAGGGCCGGAACGCAACCGCGCCGCCGAACCTCTGCGAAAGGCGGTTGTAGTCCTTCACGCTCATATTTATCTCCGACACGGACAGGTTGGCGCTCTCAAGGTCGATCAAACTCCTGCTGTAGGAGAAGCTTGCCCCCACGGCGATGTTGTCCCGGAGCATATAGAGGAAAGTCGGAGTCGCCGAAATGGTGTAGCCGCTGTAGTTTATCCCGTCGATGACAAGAAAACTGTAGTTGTTCATCGAATTGTAGGAAAAACGGGCGTTGCCACCGACCATAAACGTCCCCTTGGGGGCGAAAATGCTCTGGTGAGAGGTGTCATATCCGCGGTCATACTTCTGAGCCCCGGCGCTGAAAGAGCCGAGGGTCAGAAGAGATGCCGAAAGGGATAAGGCTATGAGCCTGAATTTTGTCATAACTGGATATGCGTTCAGAAAAAGGTCTGAACAATGCGTTTACAGTTTGTCGTAAATGAGTTCCACTCCGTCGACCCAAAGCTTTGCGGTGTCGCAGCCGGTGAAATAGTCGCCGTACATTGACGCTGCGCAGGAGATGATTATATGGGTCGGGAAAGTGGTTTCGTTGTGGTATGCGAACGGAATCGTAATCTGACGCCATTCGGTGACAGTCGCGGTCTCCTTGGTGCCCTTCACGCCCTTGCCGTTGATCTGCTGGTAGCCGTCTCCGAAGAGGATGAGCTCTCCGTCGGCGATTGTGCTCGCGTCGGTGCCGTAGTCAACGAATGTGGTCTTGTCGGTGGTGTTGACAAGCACAGGGGAGGACTTTGAGCCGCCGTAGGTCTTGTAATCCCAGGTTCCGAGGGCGATCTTGACGTTTCCGCGGTCGTAGGTTACATCCTTGGTGACATCCGCACCGTCAGGAACCTCGTTGTAGCGGTTGATTACGCCTGCGGAGTACTTGACCCAAAGCCTTACTCCGGTCGGACGGGTTGTCCACGGACGGCCGAAGTTGACCTTACCTCCCTTCGTGCCCACAAGACCCGCGAAGTTGCCGGTGAAGATGTTTCCGGCGGCGAACTTCACGACAGCCCAGGTTGACTGCGCGCAGACAGACCTGCTGCCGTCCTTAGCGTCGTCGGAAGGCGCTGTGATTACATATCCCATACTTGCGGAGCCGTCCACGCCTTCGCTGCCCTCACCGTTTCCGGATCCCCAGAACATTGTCTGGCAGTCCTCTACGGAGCAGCTCGGGTCGTACCACTTGTAGTAGCTTTTGCCTGAGACAAGGCTCACATACTCGAAGCTTGCGTTCGGAACATTGGAGTCCGCGGTGGTGGTGAAAGTCTTGCTCTCGCCCTGGTCTTCGCCTGCGATGACAAGTTTGTATTCATACTCCGTGGAACCGCTCAGGCCCTCGATGCAGGCATCGTAAACGCCCTCTGAAGAGCGAACGGCATCGGCTGTTTTCCAGTCGGAGTCACCCGCAGCCTTGTATGCAAATTTGATTGCGGTAGGGTCGCTGTATTCGGTCTCGTCCACATCGGCGTGAACCGTAGCGAAGTGGGACCAGATTTCGTAGATGCTTGAAGAAGAAAGGCCGGTTGAGACAGGCTCAAAGATTATGGTGTCGTCAACGATGTCGGTAGAGTAGTCGACATAGAGATCGAAACCGAGTGTACCGTCCTTGATTGTGTATTTCACATTCACAGGATAAACCTTTCCGCTCTCAAGGCCGCTGATTACTCCGCTCTTTGTGAATGCGGAGCCGTCCTTGGAGAGTGTGCCGGAGAAAGTCCAGCTAAACTCTGGCTCGTCAAGGCCTGAGATGATGAAATAGCCTTCTGAGCCGCTCTTTGAGGCGTCATAGACAAGCTGGGAAGCGGAGTCATCGGAAAGGCCTACGGTGAAAGTGTAGCCCTCTGAGAAGTTCTCTGCAACTGTGGCGTCGAAACTTACCTTGGAGATTGCATTCACAACCTTTGCCTCCACCTGGACGCTCTGGCTCTGCCCTGCGACAACGGTGAAGGCGGTAGAGCCCTTGTAGCTTTTCTGCTCCCAGGATGCGGCAGCAGGAGAGGCTTTGGCAGCCTCGCCGGCCTCAACGTCCACGCGGTATTCGTTTGCGGCAAGGTAGATTTTTTCCGGTGCCTCGCTGTACTTGTACTCACGCACAAGTCCGCTGAAGTCGCCCATATAGATTTTGACTGAAGCGTCGGAGAGAAGCTCGTCGGAAGTCATTGCCGCCTTGGTCTGCGGCAGGCTCACCCCGAGAGAGATGGATCCTTCCCCTTCAGAAGCTGCAGTTCCTGCAATTTCCTTTGAGCAGGAAGCGGAAAGGGAGAGGGCCGCAACTGCGGCAGCGATGTAAAGTATCTTTTTCATATTCCCGTCCTCCCTTATTCTACAACCATAACAACAGGAATTGACTTCTTGCAGCCCTTCGTGTCGGTGATGTTCATCGTGAAGGTGTGCTTGCCCTGGTATGGCAGGATTGCGTCCTGAGCCGCGCTGAGGTCGAAATCAATCGAAGTCTTTCCTGCGAGATCCGATCCGTAAGGGAACGGAACGACGCTGAAGATGATCATATTGTCCTCGGTAGGGTTGATGAGGTCGAGGTTCACTGCATCGGCAGCCTCAACGGCCGTGACGAAGCTTTCGGAAGTGGAAGCGATGTCCACGGTGAACTTCTTCACTCCGTTAGGCACCTCACACTTGAGCTTGAGGCAGATGTCCCTCTCGGAAACCTGAGGAATGACAAGATTTGAAAGGTCGGTGAACTCGGCGTCGCAGCCGGCGTCGTGGTCAAGTGTGAGAGAGATTCCGCCGTCGCCCTTAGGAGCGTTCGGATCCTCTCCGATAATGGTCTCGTCGGTGTCGGTGACGGCGTTGTTGAGAGCGGCGTCATCCACGAGGTCGTCAATCACGATGTCGAATGAGGCATTGCCCTCGGAAAGGGTCTTCTTTATGAACTTAATCTGCCTCCACTGCTTAGGCTGGATGCCCGTGAAGGTCTTTGTCATCTTCTGGCTCTTGCCGTCGATGAGTCCCTTGAACACGACTTCCATTGAGGTGCTTGCGCCGTTGTTCACGGCGAAGTATGCGGCAGTCTGGTCGTAGGATGTGGCCCCTGAAGCGTAGGTGAGGTCAAATGTCTGAGGATAGCCGGCAGTCACGGTGACTGTGGTCGTGCCGTTTCCGGTAACCATTGCGAGGAACTCGTCGCTGTAGCTTACTGTCGCCTTGCACTGCAGAAGGGTGCAGGTGAGGGAGCCCACAGCGGTGGTTTCGCCGGCAGTGATTGTGAAATCCTTGGTCGTTCCGTAAACCGGCTGCTCCTTTGCTGAATAAGGAACCGCCTCGGCTGTAGAGCGGGCCTCGAGGGTGTAGGTTCCGGCGGAAAGGGAGAGTTTGTTGTCCTTGGCCTTGATTTCAGAATAGGTCGTGGAAATCGTCTTTCCTTCGGAGTCTGTGATGAAGATGCTGTAGTTTCCGGATGCGGCGGTTGCGGATTTTGTCTCCACTGCGTCGTCAACGCTGATGGTCCCGTCGAATGAAAGGAATCCGAAAGCGTCCGGAGTCGTTGCGACCTCTTTTCTGCAGGAGGAGAAAAGAGAAACGAATGCTATGAGAGCGATGATAAATATATTCTTTTTCATTGTGTCTTTCCTCCTTAGTCGTTAAGTTCAACTTCGGTGAGAGCCACTGAGGTGGTCTCATCGTTGAAAGAGATGGAAATCGTGTTGCCTCCGATGGTCTCCACATCAAAGGAAACGGTGTAGCAGGTCTTAGGATCCACTTCGTCGTAGGTCTTGGAGAAAGTCTTCGCCGTGCCTCCCTGAGTGGTGAGAGAGCCGCTCACAGTGAACTTGTAGGCGTCAATGAACGCGCCGCGGGTTTCAGTTGACGGGAAGTCGATCTCGGTTCCGTTGCCGGTCGTCACCTTGAAGGAACGGGTGGTAAAGTAGTTTGCAAAGGCCTCAGTGCAGGAAACCTTCACGATGGAATTTCCCAAAGCGACAGGGATTGAAACCTGAGTCTCGGAGCCTCCGTTCACAACGAAAGAGGTTTTTCCGGTGAAATAAGGTTTGTCGAAGCCCTCGGTGCCTTCAGCTCCGTAGGTAGCGGAAACGGTGTAGTTCCCCGAGGTGAGTTTGGTCGCAGTGTCCCAGTCCGAAATGAGTCCGGAATAGACAGTGGTCTCATCGCTGTTTTTCACAGTGATGGTGAAGGCTCCCGCAGAAGGGAGAGCGGTGTAGTCGGAGACATTGCTTTTTGTGGCGATGTCCGCAACGGGGGCGCATTCTCCGAGGCTGAAGGAGGCTGTGCCTTCCCCGCCCGAAATGCCGCCAATCCTCTTTGTGCAGGAGAGGGTCGCAAGTAGAGCGACGGCGGCGATGCCCAAGAATCTGTAAAACTTCATAATAGCTTTTGGTTTATTTTATTGATTTCTATTTCGCAATCTGTACTTTCACGTTGTCTATGTAGAACCAGCAGGTGGTGTTGGTGGTTCCGGCCTGATGTTCAATCTCTGCCCTCCAGGTGATACGCACGGTGCCCGTAGGAACGGAATATATCGTGTGTTCGTAATTGTTCGGGAGGTTGGTGTAGGTTCCCGTGTATTCCTTTATATAGAATTTGTTGTCGTCAGAGAATGTCCCGTCAGTCTTGTTGCTTGCGTATGCAGTGGTACTCGTTACATAACCAACGAGTATATTTTGGCCCACATTACCGTCTGCTGTCAAAATTGGGATCCCTCCATATTGATTGTTGGCACCGGAATCGTAGGTAACTTTAATATTCGCAGATTTCTTGAGGGCAATGATAGGCGCAGAATCTACTCTGGCATCGTAGTCGGCTGAAGTCTCCCTGCGGCAGGCAATCCTTATGCAATGCCCTGCTTCAGCACCGATACGGGCTCCGGTCCAGCCGTTAAGGAATGATGTCGCATCTTTCGCTCCGGCGTTGCTCGTAGCATATTTGTCTCCGGAATTGAAACTCTCGACAGTGGAGAAGTCCTCATAGAGAAGGTATGGGATGGAGGCGGAGATGGAGGCGGAGTAGCCCGAGGTCATATCCGGCATCGTGACGGTCTGGGTGGCGGTCACGTGCTCGGAGTCGAAGGCGACGGTTATGCTCTGTCCGCTGAAAGCCCTGTAGAGGGACTCGTCCTCGAAGTCGATTGTGAAAGTCTCGCCCGCCGTAATCTCATATCCCGGATTATATGTATAGACATTCGAACCGGTTGTGCCCCAGGAGCAGCCGGATGGCGCCGTGAGAGTTATGCTGTTGGCATTCTCCCCGAGGTTGTTCGCCGAAACGGTGAAACGGATGCGAGGGAAGTCGCGGACCTCGGTAAAGAGGAGTTTCACGGGCGTGGAATGCCCTTTTTCGAAGGTGCGGGCCTTAAGGTCAACGGGGTCTGCGGTGCAGATCTTGGAGGTTGAATAGGCCTTTATGCTGAAAGTCTCGCCCTCCGACGCTGTGAACGGGAAGAGTGAAACGGCTGCATATTTCTTTTCATCGGATGTTGACGGGAGAAGGCCCTCGGAGAGTTTGAGCGTAAGGGTAGAAACTCCATCGGAAAGGGTGGCGTCGGCCTCCGGAGCGGTGTAGTCCGCAGTGAGCTTGCCTGCAACGGGGCGGGAGAACGTGAGAACTATCCTTTCAATCTGCTCTCCGCCGAGTTTGTCTTCACCATCAGGCACATAGAAGCGGAACTGGTGGAGAAGGTGGGTCATTTTCATTCCGAGGGAAGTGAAATCCGCAATGGTCGCAGCCTCTTCAAGCGCGGGGGCTGAAAACGGAGTTGCGAGAAGGATGTCGGCTCCGCCGGAAACCTTGCCGTCCTGGGTGGACGGGATGGTGAAAGTTACATTTGTACCGTCGGTGCTTTCCGGAACCGGGTAGGCGGCGTAGTAGGTGTAGTCGCCCGAAGGCATTGCGGAGGAGAGAGCGGAGGTAAAAATCGACTCTTTGACGTTCTTGTCGTTTATTGTGCGGATGTTGCTGAAAACCTGCGCGTTAAGAGCGAGGGCATCGGAGGCGTCCTTTGCCCAGACGGCGATTTTGTCGCCCAGTGTCCAGCTGGTGGAGAGTCCGTCGGAATTGAGGGAAGTCTTGGTGACTGCCTCCCCGAGACGGAATCCCACGGTGTGGGAGGTGCTCCGAACGATGGACTCTCCCGCGTCTTTCTGACACGAGAAAAGTGAGCAAACCAATCCCAAAACAAGGATCAACCGAAAATGTTTCATTATCCTCAAAATATGGTCACAAAGTGGGGCCTGAGCCTGCTGAGCCCTAACCAAACACTTAACAATCAACTAATTATGAGAATTTTTCAACTTAGAAAAATTCCTATATGTACAAATCCGGCTGCAAAGTTAGCAAAAAAAATAAATATGCGCCAAAAGACGCATATTTATAAGGTATCATCGATGAGCGGATTGAGCCGCAACACCTATATTAAAGAGGAGCGGCCCCCCGCCTTTTATTCCAGAAGCAGCGAAGTGATGTCGCGGCAGGTATTGGGATTGATGTTTTCTTTTTGATGGGCTATCATCTTTTCGCGCTCGGGGCCCGGCGAGGCAAGAACAACTGCGCGGCGAACCTGCTCGGTGACGTCGGTTGTGGCGTAGGAGAGGTCGTGATAGTGGAAAAACAGGGCGTTGCAGGTCTCGCAGCCCGGAATCGGCGCCGTGTGGATGATCGGAATGTGCTTTGCGGCGGCCTCGGTGCTGGAAAGTCCGCCCGGCTTTGTGAAAATCACGTCGCACGCGTCCATAAGGAGCGGTACCTTGTCGGTGAACCCGAGAACGACGACATTGGTGTCGTGATGGAAATTCTTCTGAAGTTTTTCCCTGAGTTCGGTGTTGTTTCCGCAGACGAGAATCACCTCAACATCGCTCCCGCACTGGTGCAGGATGGCCCTGACGCTGTCCTGGATGTGCCCGAAGCCCATACTTCCGGACATAAGGAGGAACCACCGTTTAGCCGTGTCCATATACCCGTATTCAAGGATGCACTGCCCGCGGGCTTCCATCTTGTCGGCCGCAGCCTGGTGGAAAACGGCACGGACCGGAATCCCGAACGGACGGAGTTTCTCTCTCGGAAGACCCTTTTTCACGCACTCCTCAATAAGGTGCTCGTGAGGCACTATATAATAGTCCAGTTCCGTGTCCTTCATAAACGGGATGCAGGTGTAGTCGGTCATTATGAAGACGGATTTGGCGGTGAGCTTTCCCTTGCGCTTGAGCGCGGTCACAGCCTCTGCGGGGAAAATGTGCACGCAGACTACGGTGTCAAAGCCGTTGGCCTCGATGTAGTCGTGAAGGCGGTCGCAGTAGAGTTTATTTGCGTAATAGACAGGCGACTTGGAGCTCTCCATCGAGTCGCTCACCGCTGCCCCGGCCTTATAGACCATTCCGAAAAGTTTCGTGCGGGTGGAAAACAGGTAAATCTCGGAGGTCCGTTCCTTTGCGGAAGTGCTCACGAGTCCCATTGTGTCCTGGACTTCAGCCTCAATTCCCTGTGACTGAAGATATTCGAGGTAAGCTCTGGCGGCGGAGTTGTGTCCCTCGCCGGTTGAGCAGGAGAGTATAAGTACTTTCATAGCTGAGAGTTTTTCATCGGCAAATATAATACTTATATTTTATTCGACCGCTTTCCCCGCCGGCAAAAAAAAGAGCGACAGCTTTCCCTCCATACGAAAAAAAGAGGATGGCCAATGGTCATCCTCTTTTTCTTGCGGCGTCTTTTGAAGATTGGATTTGCACATATAGGAGAACGCCACAAAGCTATTATGAATAGTTTCCGAGTGCAAATCTCGCCTTTTAAGAACTCTTCGGGGTTGTAGATTTTGTTGTTTTAGCTGTTGTTTTAGTATAAAATCCACCTCAAAC
>CAYNDY010000059.1:4809-11013 GCA_964396105.1 uncultured Muribaculaceae bacterium | reverse complement strand
GGGCTCGTACAACAGATTTTTCTTTTTCTCTTTTTAGCTTTGCCCGGATGAAAAATAGGCCACGGTGACTTGTGGAACTAAAAAAATGATTTCGGGATGAGCATAGACTATGAAACTGCGTGCCTTTGCGCGCTTAACACCATTTTCGGATTTGAACCCAAGATTGCGGGGGCGCTCCTTGAGAGTCTCGGCAGCGCCGGGGCAGTGTTCGGCCTCGGAGAAGGGGAGAAGGAGACCGTTTTCGGGCCTTATAATAAATATAAGGAAAGGATTACGGGCGCCGAGGTCCGGAGCGCCGAGCGGATGCTGGAGGGCCTTGCGGACGACGGGGTGGTCTTCATCGGGAAAACTCAGAAGGGCTATCCGCCGCGCCTGCTGGAGTGCCAGGACGCTCCTGTGGGACTTTTTGTGCGTTCCTGCAGCCCTCCGGAGGAGATTTTCTCTCGGGGGGCTCCCTCCATCGGGGTCGTGGGCACTCGCGAGGTCACCCCTTACGGGCGGCAGTGGTGCACCGATATTGTCGCCACAATAGCCGCTGCGACTGCGGGAAAGAGAGCCTCTGACTCCCAGGGGGCAAATCCCGCCGCAAAATCTTCCCGGAACAAAGCCGCTCCGGCGGGCCGTCCCGTAATTGTCAGCGGACTTGCATACGGGGTGGATATCCTCGCGCACTCGGCGGCTCTTGAGACTGGGCTTCCCACCGTGGCAGTGATGGCGACCGGGCCCGATGCGGTCTATCCCTCCCGCCACCGCGACTGGGCACGCCGCATTGCCGCAACGCCCCGCTGCGCCCTCGTAACCGATTATCCTCCCGGCACTTCGCCCGTTGCGGTGAATTTTATAAGAAGGAACAGGATTATCGCGGGGCTGAGCGACAGCGTCATCCTTGTGGAGTCCGCTCTGAAGGGCGGCGGGATGATTACCTGCCGGATGGCATTCTCCTACGACAGGGCGGTCTTCGCCCTTCCCGGGCGCGGGGACGACTCCCGCTCGCAGGGCTGCAACCACCTCATCCGCGAGGGCGTGGCGGAAATTATCGACTCTCTGGACACTCTTCCCCGGCAGCTCGGCCTGGTGGAAGGGGGGCGGGGTACATCTTCCGGCGGTTACCCCGGCGGAGGAGCCGGCGGCTTTTCAGGCGGACGGGGCATCGGCGGAAGAGGATGGCGGCCGCAACTGCCTGACCCCGAGACCGTCCGCGAGCGCTACTGCGCCCTGCTTCCCGGAGAAAAACTCTCGCTTCTTACTTCCCTGCTGCTTAAAATCCGGGACCGGAGCGGCATCAGCATCGATGAACTCTGCGAGGAGGTTTCCGCCCCGCGCCGCACAGTCTGTGAACTCACCTCTCTGCTTGAAAGCGACGGTCTCATCTGTATCGACCTGCTTCAGAGGTGCTCAATCAGCAGGGGGTGACGGGCGCCCTTCCCGGCAGGCGATTTTTGGGGGTGATTTGCTCAAAAAGTCTTAACTTTGTCCCCGCTTTCCGGGCCGACCGTTTGGGCGGGCAAAAGCTTCGGACAAGCACCTGCAAATGAACTTTATAGACACACATACCCATCTTTACGACGCCGCCTACGAGGGCGACGGGGCGGGAGCGGTGAGGCGCGCTCTGGAGGCGGGAGTCACCCGCCTTGTGATGGCGGACACCGACTCCAGCGTCCGTGAGGCAATGTTCTCCCTTTGCGACGCCTTTCCCGAAAACGCTTTCCCCTGCCTGGGGCTTCACCCAACGGAGCTCCACGAGAACTGGCGGGATGAACTCGCGATGGTGATGAATTTCTCCGGGCGAAGGATTTATGCGATAGGGGAGACCGGGCTGGACCTTCACTGGGACGACTCCCTTTTCGACGCCCAGAAGGAATGTTTCCACTCCCAGCTGGAGCTGGCCCTGAAGATGGATCTTCCAGTCATAATCCACTCCCGCGATGCCACAAAGGCCACTTTCGACATCCTTGAGGGCTTTCGCGGAAGAGGCCTTCGGGGAGTTTTCCACGCCTTCAGCGGCAGCATCGAGACTTTCCGCCAACTGGACCGCTACGGGGACTGGTTCGTGGGCATAGGCGGGGTGCTCACCTTCAAAAAGGCCTCCATTGCCGAGACCGTAAAGGACATCCCGCTTGAAAGAGTTCTTCTTGAAACCGACTCGCCCTACCTTGCGCCGACTCCGCTTCGGGGGACCCGCAACGAGAGCGCGAACATCCCTCTTATTGCGGCGAAACTCTCTGAAATAAAGGGCATCCCGCTGGAGGAGATAGCTTCTGTAACAACCTCTTCGGCTCAGTCTCTTTTCGGCATATAGCCCCCGGCAAATATCCCAAACTCAAACATATTGCTTTGCAGCGCTATAACCCCATAAACCTCAGAAGGATATGAACTCCTCAAATCCAAAATCCTCCATACTTATAATATACACCGGCGGCACAATCGGAATGAAGGCCGACCCCACCGACAACACCCTCAAGCCGTTCAATTTCAGCCAGATACTGGACGAGGTGCCGGAGCTCGGGAAGTTCGCGTGCAGGATTGACTCCCTGTCGTTCTCCCCGATAATCGACTCCTCCGATGTGGAGCCTTCGATGTGGCTGAAAATCGCCGGGATAATAGAGGAAAAATATGACCTCTACGACGGTTTCATCATCCTCCACGGCACGGACACTATGTCCTATTCCGCCTCCGCGCTGAGCTTCATCATCGAGGGGCTCACTAAACCGGTCATATTCACCGGCAGCCAGCTCCCGATCGGCACTCCGCGCACCGACGGCAAGGAAAATCTGATCTCGGCGGTGGAGATTGCGGCAGCAAAGGACCCGGAGGGGCACGCCCTTGTTCCGGAAGTCTGCATCTATTTCGACAACCGCCTTATGAGGGGCAACCGCACAACCAAGTTCAGCTCCGACAATTTCAACGCCTTCCGCAGCGAAAACCTGCCTCCTCTCGCCGAGGCCGGCATCAGCATCCGCTACAACTCCCGCGTAATCATCGCCCCGAAGGACTGGAACGCCCGCCCGGTTTTCCATAAAAGCCTCGACACCCGTGTCTCCATCCTTAAAATCCACCCCGGCATAACTCCGCAGGTGGTGCGCAACATCCTCTGCGGCAGCGAAACCCGCGCGGTCATAATTGAAACCTACGGCAGCGGCAACGCCCCTTCCTCGGAGTGGTTCCTTTCGACTGTGAGGGAGGCGCACGAAATGGGAAAAGTGCTTCTGAACGTCACCCAGTGCCCATCCGGCAGGGTGAATATGGACATCTACGCCAACGGAAAGTCGCTCAAGAGGGCCGGCGTTCTGGACGGGAGGGACAGCACCACGGAGAGCGCCCTCGGGAAACTTTTCGTCCTGCTGGGCGAAAACTGTGAAAATGCCCGAGTGGAGCAGCTTCTCGGGTGCGACCTCAGGGGAGAAATTACGATTTAAGAGCGCGGTCCCGTGGGCGAAATCTCGCTTTGAAAAATAAAAATATCCCCATAAATGTTTTCAGTATAAATTTTTATTGCTAAATTGCACCGATTTTTGAAAATCGCGATAAGAAAACGGATGAAAACCGCAAATCGTGACCGCACAAAAATGACAATAAACAGATAACAAACAATTTTAATAGTATTAATTTCAAAAAACAATTATGAAAAAAGTTCTTTTGTTTTTGGCAGCTTTCGGCTTGATGGCCTTTTCTGCTCAGATCGCAACAGCTCAGGAGGCTTCCGACGCTGCAACCACCGAAGAAGTGGCAGCTGCACCTTCAGAGGCTAAGTCTCTTGCTGAATTGACAGCAGCCCAGGAGGAAGTTCCTCTTCATCAGGCTCTTAAGACAAAGTTCATCGAGGGTGGTCCTGCATATATGGCCGCTATCGTACTCTGCCTTATCCTCGGTCTTGCAATCGCAAT
Organism: uncultured Muribaculaceae bacterium; assembly: GCA_964396105.1. GTDB lineage: Bacteria > Bacteroidota > Bacteroidia > Bacteroidales > UBA932 > Cryptobacteroides. The sequence goes on along the minus strand of CAYNDY010000059.1, from coordinate 7,129 downwards.
CGAGAGAATCATCTACCTTGCATTCTCAAAGACCAACACCAAGAAGCTTCTCGAGGCTATTGAGAAGGCTCTTGACGAAGGTGGCGTTGAGGCTGCAAAGGACGTATGCCGCAACACCCGCGGTCCTGTCGCAAGCATCTTCTATCAGGGCTTCCTCCGTATGGATCAGGGCATCGACATCGTTGAGAAGACAGTCGTTTCCTACGGTTCAATTCAGATGAGCCTTATGGAAAGCGGACTCAGCTGGATTTCCCTCTTCATCGCCCTTGCTCCTTCCCTCGGATTCTTGGGAACTGTCATCGGTATGATCCAGGCATTCGACGCAATCCAGGCAGCCGGCGATATCTCCCCTAACATTGTCGCAGGAGGTATGAAGGTCGCTTTGATTACCACCGTCGGCGGTTTGATCGTCGCTATGATTCTTCAGGTGTTCTACAACTACATCCTTGCAGAGATTGAGAAGCGTACCATCGAAATGGAAGACGCATCCATCAGCCTTGTAGATATCCTTGTCAAGAACGAGAAAAAATAAATCAGAATACAATGTACGCAAAAGTAACAACAATACTTAAATGGGTGCTCGTCGTCATCGGCATCGCACTCGCAGTCTTCGGAATCGTTTACGGTTTCACGACGGGCGACGGCGTTGCGACTGACGTGCTTCTCTACTGCGCGTATGCTCTGGTTGCCCTCGCCATTCTTGCTGTTGTCTGCCTCGGTCTCTACTTCACAATCAAGCAGAATCCGAAGGGACTCATCAAGATCGGCATCGCTCTCGTAGCAACAGTCGCAGTGGTGGGAGTCTCTTACCTGCTGGCACCCGGAACAGAGGCCCAGGGCTGCTCAGTTGCAGTTTCCGCAGGCACTCTCAAGCTTACTGACACAATACTTAATGTAGCTTACTTCTGCTGCGGTTGCGCGGTTCTCGCCATCATCGTAGGAGCCATCGTAAGTGCATCACGTAATAAATAATCGACAACTATGGCGAGCAAAAAGACTCCAGAAATCAATTCAAGTTCCACTGCGGACATCGCTTTCCTGCTGCTGTGCTACTTCCTGATGACTACAACAATGAATCAGGACTCAGGACTGCAGCGCCGTCTTCCGCCTATGCCTGCTGAAAATCAGAAGGCTGAAGACCAGAAGGTTAACCGACGCAATATCATTATTGTGAAGATTAACTCCGCAGACAGGCTTTTCGCCGGGAACGAAGCTATGGATGTCAGCCAGTTGAAAGATAAAATCAAGGAATTCCTTACCAACCCTACCGACGACCCTTCTCTTCCTGAGAAGAAAGTGAAGGAGATTGAAGGCTACGGCGCATATCCGGTTTCAGAGGGCGTTATTTCCCTCCAGAACGACCGCGGTACAAGCTACAAGGCCTACATCGCAGTCCAGAACGAGCTGGTGAAGGCAATCAACGAAATTCGTGACGATTTCTCCCGTGCCAATTACGGCAAGCCTTACGCAAGGCTTACGGAGGATCAGCAGAAGATAGTCCGTGAGGCAGTTCCTCAGAAGATTTCCGAGGCAGAGCCTAAGGATGTTTCAAAAAAATAGGAGTATAGAGATATGTCAAAATTCAGAAAAGACGGCAAGAAGACAACGCCTATGGCGAGCACCGCGTCGACTTCCGACATCGTGTTTATGTTCCTGTTCTTCTTTATGGTGACCACCAACCTCCGCAAGACGGAGAACAAGGTCATCGTGAAACTTCCTGAGGCTTCCGAGGTTGTGAAACTTGAAAGGAAGGACCTGGCATCCTACATCAACATAGGAACCCCTGTCCAGCACCTTCAGTCACAATTCGGTACTGACTCACGAATCCAGTTGAACGATTCTTTCAAGACGATTGACGACATCCGCGACTTCATCGCTTCAGAGCGTGACGCGAAGAGCGAGGCAGACCGTTCATTTATGACCGTCTCCATCCGTGCGGATGAAAACACCAATATGGGTATTGTTACAGATGTAAAGCAGGAGCTGCGAAGATGCTCCGCGCTGAAGATTATGTATGCGGCACGAAAGGCCGAGAAATAACCCTTTAGTTTTATGAGAGAAGGGATGTCCTGAGAGAAAAACAATTGGGGCATCCCTTATCTTTGAAAAAGAAGGCGAATAAAAGGCGGTCTTGTATCCCGTCCTTTTATTCAACCTCTTTCCCAAATTGAATTATGAAGAACAAAAGAAAGATTGCGATTATTCTTTGCACTGTGCTTGTCGCGGCTGTTACGGTCTCGGCAGTGGTGATGTTCAAAAAACCTTCGCAGACTGCTCCCAAATATGTTTTCCTTTTCATCGGTGACGGAATGGGTCTCGC
>CAYNDY010000059.1:2536-4709 GCA_964396105.1 uncultured Muribaculaceae bacterium | reverse complement strand
CTTGGCTACAAGGTGGGGATTATGTCAGACGGACCTGTGAACCACGCCACTCCGGCGGCTTTCTATGCCCACGTGGAGAAGAGGAACAAATACTACGACATTTCCAGGGAAATACCGGTTGCAGGATTTGACTTTTTCGGCGGTTCGGAGATTATCGACCGCTACGGAAAGCACCACGACAAGGAAGATGTAGTGAAATACATCGAGGCTGACGGGAACTGTGATGTCTGCTTCGGAAAGGCTGAACTTGAGAAATCCACGGCAAAGACAAAGGTGTTCCTGCCGGAGAATCCTGAGGATGAGGAGGATTTCGACTCCAAGGACTCCAACAAGAACTACGACCTGAGTATGGCGGGTCTCGGGCTGCAGGCCGCAGACCTTGTGGAGGCTTGTCTGGAGGATTTCGGCGATTCTTCTCCGTTCTTCATTATGTGTGAGCAGGGCTATGTCGACTGGGCCTGCCACCGCAATGACACCAGACGAATGCTCGAAAGCGTTTTCCAGCTCGACCGGGCTGTGAAGAAGGCCTACGAGTTCTATCTCGAGCATCCGGACGAGACTCTTATCATCGTCACTGCAGACCACGAGACAGGAGGATTTTCCTTCGGCGTGAAGAACTACAGAACCGACTGGAAAGAGCTTGACGAGTGGTGGGAAGAGCGCGGACACAACGACTCTTCTCTCACGGATGAGGAAATTTCGGAAGTTAACCGCCGATGCAATGTCGGTTGGACAGGCGGTGGCCACACAGGCTGCCCTGTGCCGGTTTATGCGCTGGGTTGCGGAGCCGAAAGGTTCACCGGATTTTATGAGAACTCCGACCTCAAGGCGAAAATCCTGGGGGTCGCACCAAAAATGAATAAATAAAGATGGAAAAAACAGTGAGGACAAAGGTCAAGGACCTTCTCAAGACCACCCCGGGCACGACGGTGCTTGCAAAGGGCTGGGTCAGGACAAAAAGAGGAAACAAGAATGTGAACTTCATCGCCCTTAACGACGGTTCCACCATCAACAATATCCAGATTGTCGTGGATGTCGCCGCTTTCGACGAGAATCTTCTCAAGAAAATCACCACGGGAGCGTGCATCGCCGCTGAAGGCGAACTCGTCGCTTCCCAGGGAGGCGGACAGGCTGTGGAGATTCAGGCACGCCGTCTGGAACTCTACGGAGAGGCCGATCCTGCCACCTATCCTCTTCAGAAGAAGGGCCACTCGCTCGAATTTCTTCGCGAGATTGCGCACCTGCGTCCGAGGACTAACACCTTCGGAGCTATCCTGAGGGTGCGTCACGCAATGGCATTCGCAATCCACGACTATTTCAACTCCAGGGGATTCGTCTATCTCCACACTCCGCTCATCACGGCTTCAGACTGCGAGGGCGCCGGCGAGATGTTCCAGGTGACGACCCTCGATATGGAGAACCCTCCGCGCACTCCGGACGGCAAGGTGGACTACAGCCAGGACTTTTTCGGCAAGCACACCAGCCTCACCGTGAGCGGACAGCTTGAGGGCGAACTCGGAGCGATGGCTTTGGGCGAAATCTACACCTTCGGCCCGACGTTCCGCGCTGAGAACTCCAACACTCCGCGCCATCTTGCAGAGTTCTGGATGGTGGAGCCGGAGATGGCCTTCTACGACGTGAACGACAATATGGACCTTGCAGAGGACTTCATCAAGCACCTTGTGCAGTACGCTCTTGACCACTGCGGCGACGACCTTCAGTTCCTCAACGATATGTACGACAAGGAGCTCATCGAGAGGCTTCAGAATGTGGTCAAGACAGAGTTCGTCCGTCTTCCGTACACCGAGGGAATCAAGATTCTCGAGGCATCCGGAGCGAAGTTCGAGTACCCGGTTTACTGGGGCGTGGACCTTCAGTCCGAGCACGAGCGCTACCTTGTGGAGAAGCATTTCGGCCGCCCTGTCATTATGACCGACTATCCTAAGGACATCAAGGCTTTCTATATGAAGCAGAACGAGGACGGCAAGACCGTCAGGGGTATGGACGTGCTCTTCCCGAAGATCGGCGAGATTATCGGCGGTTCCGAGAGGGAGTCTTCTCTTGAGAAGCTGAACGCCCGCATCGACGAGCTCGGAATGAGCCGCGAGACCCTCGAGTGGTATCTCGACACAAGGCGTTTCGGAGCGGCTCCGCACAGCGGTTTCGGCCTCGG
>CAYNDY010000059.1:0-2436 GCA_964396105.1 uncultured Muribaculaceae bacterium | reverse complement strand
TTATGTTGATAATAGGAATTGCCGGGGGATCCGGATCGGGAAAGACCACTGTCGTCAAGGCTCTTACAGACCAGCTGAAGGAGCGGGTGGTCGTCATCCCTCAGGACTCATACTACAAGGACTCAAGCCACCTCCCGATGGAGGAGAGGCAGAAAGTCAACTTCGACCATCCGGACTCAATCGACTTCGACCTGCTCATCTCCCATCTGAAGGAACTCAAAGCGGGTCACTCCATCGAGCAGCCGGTCTATTCCTACATCACCTGCTCCCGCAGCCAGACCGAGACCGTGACTGTGAATCCGGCGGAGGTCATCATCGTGGAGGGCATCCTTATTTTCTGCTGCGCCGAACTTCGTGCCCAGATGGACATCAAGATTTTTGTGGATGCTGACGACGACGACCGTCTTATGAGGGTGATGGCGCGCGACATTCTCGAAAGGGGCAAGACGGTGGAGACCGTCATCCAGAGGTATTCCCGCACCGTGAAGCCGATGTTCCTCCAGTTCATCGAACCGAGCAAGAGGTACGCCGACGTCATAATCCCTCAGGGAGGACACAACAAGGTGGCCATCGACGTGATTGCCGCGACCATCGAGAAGTCCCTCTCCCAGCCCAAGTAGACGAGCGGGGAACTTATTGTCCTTTAATAATTTAGAAGGCTTATGCAGCATCTGAGCACAGAGAACAAGGCAGGACTTTATATCACCGTGATATTCCATCTCGCGGTGATTATTGTTTTGCTGCTTGTCCAAATTGGCTCGGAGCTCAAAAAGGACAACAGTTTTCTTATGGATTTCTCCCACCAGGAGAAGGAAGAACAGGAGCTCAAGGAGGAGGTATTCAAGGAGAGCATCAGCAGGAGAATTGACGATATGATTGCGGATATGGGCGTGAGGTCTTCCTCCGACCCCGTGAGGAATGTCACCGTTGACCGCTCAGCGCCCCTCAGGGACGACCGCAACACCGACGCGGAGGAGCTCTACCGTGAGAACGAGAGGCTCCAGAGGGACCTCAAGGGACTTGACTCCCGCGAGGAGGATGCACGGAGCGAAACCGTGGACATTTCCCGCACGGATTCCCGCAAAAGTGAGCCTGCCGCCCAGAAAAAAGCCTATTCAGGGGCTTCGGTGCTGAGCTGGACTCTTGACGGGCGCAAGGCTTCCAGCCTCAAAGTTCCTGCATATCAGTGCTATGGGGGCGGAGACGTCACCGTAATCATCAAGGTGAACAATTCGGGCGTTGTGATGAGCGCGAAAATAGTGGAGGCGGTTTCAAGCACCGACGATTGCCTCCGGCGCAATGCCGTCAGGGCCGCCCGCACTTCGCGTTTCAGCGCGTCCACGACGGCGCCGGCCAATCAAGTCGGCGAGATAACCTACAGGTTCGTGGCGCAGTAGTTTTATTTTTTATGCTGTTTTTGGTAGAGTTGCCAGGAGTTGAAGATGTTGTGCCAGAGACTGTAGAAGCCTCCCGCGATGCTCGTCACCGGATTCATAAAGGTGTAGGCCATCCAGATGGCGAAAACCGTGTTTTTCTGCCCGAGAGCCTGCCCGGCGGTGACGCTGTTGTCATACCTCTTTCCGATTTTCCTTCCTAGATAGAACTGCAGAACGCAGCAAAGAAGCGACACTCCGGCGATTCCGAAAAGATAGCCCACGGGGATGTCGCTCTTTACGATGGCACGGGTCGTCACTGCAATCGCGAGCGGAAGGGAAACCGACCAGATGTAGAGCGCGAGGTTCTCAAAATGGAGCAGCCAGCGGTGGAACGAGGGCAGAAGAAAGCGCACCAGCCAGGCGCAGAGGCAAGGCATAATCAGCAGCGGAAAAGTCTTCGCTATGATCATACTGAAGGCCGTAACGAATGAAATTCCGACAGTGGGATGCACCAGAGGCACGATGGCAGGCACCACAATCGCGGCGAGGATGTTGATGAGAATGGTGTAGGTCATAATCCCCGGCATATCTCCGCCGAGTTTCCCGGTAATCACCGCGGCGGCCGTCGCCGTGGGGCAAATCATACAGATCATAAAGCTCTCCACAAGGACAGCATAGTGCCCTTCGCCGGTGTAAATCAGCACGAGCCCGGGGAGGATGAACCCCGCGGCCTGAATCATCAGAAGCCAGAGCTGCCACTTGTGCGGGCGCATCTGACGCGGGGCAATCCGGCAGAAGGAGAGAAACAGCATAGCGAACATCAGCAGCGGCTGCAGCACTCCGACGGTCTTTTCAAGATAGGGCCCGGCCGGGGCGAGAGCTGGGATGCTGTGATAGATGAGGTAGGCCGCCACTCCCGCCGCCATAGCGATGGGAAGCATCCAGTCTTTAAGTATCTGCTTAAGTCTGACCATTTTACGCTGCTTTGTCTTTATGCCTGCGGCCTTCTGATGCGGCCCGTGGCTATCCAAAACGGCCGCAAAGATACTCTCTTTTTCGG
>CAYNDY010000058.1:1569-11139 GCA_964396105.1 uncultured Muribaculaceae bacterium | reverse complement strand
GGATTTTTTTCGGCCCCCTGGGCCGGCGGGCAGAAGCCCTTGTCAAGTTTCGCACGGCGAAACTTGTGTTCCAAACGGCAAAGATAATGCTTTTTTGCACAAAATTTGATAATTTTGCAGCCGCCTTCAAAGGGCGGAATCTTTCGCGGGCGGCGGGGCCTCCCGGAACCTCCCCTTTTGGCACGGTCAGCAACATCCTAATCCCGTTTCCGCAGTGAACAAGAAAACGAAAAATATCATTAAATATGCTCTGTCGCTTGCAGTGGCGGCGCTTCTGATGTATTTCTGTTTCAGGGGAGTGGACTGGAAACAGTTTGGGGAGAGCATCGCCGGGTGCAGATGGTGGTGGGTTGTGGCGAGTATGCTGATCGGGGCGCTCGCAAACTGGTTCAGAAGCGAAAGATGGAAGGGGATCCTCCGTCCGATTGACCCGGGAACCCTCTCTGTCACAACATTCAACGCAGTGAACATCGGCTATCTCGCAAATTTCGTCTTCCCGAGGATAGGGGAGTTCGTCCGCTGCGGAGTGGTGTCCCAAAATTCCCGAAACGGCAAGGCTAGCTACGACAAGGTCCTCGGAACGGTGGTCACCGAAAGGGGGCTGGATGTGGTGGTTCTTGGTCTCATTCTCCTAAGTTTCCTCGCTTTGAAATGGGAGCAGTTCGGGGAGTTTTTCCTCGAGAGAATGTGGCGGCCGCTTGAGGAAAGGGTGAATTTCAGCCTCTGGTGGATTGTGGCGGGGATAGCGGCGCTCGGGGTCCTTGTGATAGCCCTTATAATCATATACAGGAATAAAAATGCCTTTGCAGGCAAACTGTGGGGCGTATGCCGGGGGATTTGGACCGGGGTGGTGAGCTGCCTCAAGATGAAGGACAGCTGGAGATTCGTTCTCTACACCGTTCTTATCTGGGCCTGCTATTTTCTCACGAGCTACACCTCTATGCGTGCGATGCCGCTTCTGGACTCTCTCACGGGGGCTGACGCTATGTTCCTGATGCTTGCCGGAAGCCTTGCGTGGGTGGTGCCTGTGCCGGGCGGGTTCGGGGCGTTCCACTACATCGTGGCCCTCGCGCTGACCCTTTACGGCCTTCCGTTCAGCGTGGGGATTGTTTTCGCAACCCTCTCCCACGAGTCCCAGACGATTATGATGGCTGTGACCGGGCTCATTTCCTACCTTTGGGAAATTGTCCGCAATAAAAAGTGAATGGAAAAATGAGAAAAGCAATATATCTGGCGGGTCTATTGTGCCTTGCCTTCAATATAGCCTACGCCTCCCCAGGCACCGGGGCGCGCTCAAACCGCCTCGCCGCACATTCCCTCTTTCGGGACGATGCCCGCAAGATTGAGGGACGTGTCGTGGACTCCGAGTCCCGAAAAGCCGTCGAATTTGTGACCGTCGCCCTTCGCGACACCTCCTCCCGCGTTCTTGCCGCTGCAACGACTGACTCCCTCGGACGTTTCAGCCTGCCTCTTTCCGCCTCCAATCGCGAATCCTTAAGCGTAGAGTTCTCCCTCGTGGGTTATAAGGCCAAAACGCTCACGCTCCAGACGCTCTTTGCAAGCGCCTCACAGACCGCTTCGGGAACCCAAGCCTCCCCGGATGCCACCAAGCACCCCGCAGATGGCTCCCAGACCGCTTCGGAAGCCTCCCTCACTGTCTCCCTCGAGCCCGACACCCAGCTTCTTCAAGGCGCTACCGTGACTGACAAACGTCCGCTCCTTGAGCACAAGTTCGACAAAATCGTTATGAACGTCTCTGAGCTCGCCGCAGCGCAGACCGGCAACGCCACCGATGTGCTCCGCTCCGCCCCGGGAGTCACCTTCGACAAGGACGGCAACATCCTTCTCAACGGCCAGAGCGTCTCCGTCTGGCTCGACGGCCGCCCCTCAAATATGTCCGGAAAGGAACTCCAGTCCTACCTCAAGGGTTCCACCGGCACCGCAATCGAAAAAATAGAGATAATCTCCTCTCCCTCAGCAAAATATGACGCTGAAGGAAGCGGAGGAATCATCAATATCAAAACCCGCAGGGGCTTTCTCAGGGGCTTTAACGGCTCCATCACCGCCAACGGCCAGTACCGCTGGGAGCCCTCTTCCAACGCCGGTGGCGACGGCAGCGTACGTCTTGGCTACAAGGGCGAGCGGAGCAACACGACCCTGAGCTACAACGGCTACTACGGCGAGTTCCTCAGCCGCACCGACGAGATCAAAAGATACGCCTCCGAGTATGCCAGCCGTCTTAACACCGTCACCGACTCGCGCAGCTACTGGAAAATGCACCAGGTGATGCTCTCGAGCGACTTCAATGCCACGGACAGCGACATTCTGGGACTCATTTTCAAGATGAATTTCGGCTCCGACGGCTCCAAGTGGCCGGATTCCTCCCTTGCGAAGGACTACAAAACTCCGGACGCAGAGACCCCCTACAGCGAGAAAACCTCCTCGCTTTACTCGGGCAGCGGCGACAGGCAGTACAACCTCAATCTCAACTACACCCACACCTTCGACGAGGCCCTTTCGCAGGAACTCACCCTTAACGCCGACTACAATTTCACCCGTTCCAACGCCTCCTCCTTCCAGCGCAATCTCTACTCCTCGCTTTCCGATGAGGCCAAGACTTTCCGCGAGGCGCAGATTGCAGCGGGGGAAGCCGACCCTTTCGCGGGCGACGGGCTCAACGACTCCACCTTCCGCCGGGCCAACATCTGGTCCCTCAAGGCCGATTTCTCCCAGAACCTCTGGGACAACACCGGAAGGGTTGAGGCGGGCGCAAAGGCTGCGGTTTCCATCACCGACAACCGCTATTCCACCTACGCCTGGGACCCTTCGACTCCGACGGAAACAGTGGGAAAGAAAAGCGGCAGCAACGACTTCGTCTATTCCGAGCAGATTTATGCCCTCTACGCCAACCTCTCAAAGCAGTTCAACGAAAAATGGAACGCCCAGGCTGGTCTCAGGGGCGAATTTACCGTCCCGCGCGGCGTCTGGAAATCCGAGGACAAGCGCAGCGGCAAGAACTATTTCGACCTCTTTCCGAATGTGTTCGTCACCTGGATGCCATCCCAGAAGGCGATCCTTTCGCTCAACTATTCCTACCGCATCAGCCGCCCCAAGTACTGGCAGCTCAATCCTTTCCGGGAATATCTGAACTCCACCACCTGGTCCACCGGAGACCCGGACCTTCAGCCGTCCTACTCCAATTCCGTCTCCTTGACCGGGGTGTTCTTTTCGCACCTGAGCCTCACGGCGGGCTACACCCACGAGAAGAACTACAACGAGCAGCAGCTTCCGCTTCTGGACCAGTCCACGGGAGTGCTTGAGTACCGCTACAGTAACTCCGGAGTGCAGCAGATGGCCTTCGCTTCCCTCGCGCTTTCGGAGCAGAACATTACGAAGTGGTGGACCCTGACTCTCAACGCCAGCTACCGCTACACCTTTTTCCGCGCCTACGACCGCGAGGACCTTCAATCCTACGCCGGATATACCCGTAATTCCCACGCTTTCGTAGGCTACGGCTCCACGACTTTCTACATCCCCTGTGACTTTAAATTCACCGTCGACGGCTGGGGTATGACTCCGCAGACGGCAGGATATTTCACCCTCCGGGGGATGATGTCCATAAACGCCTCCCTCCAGAAATCCTTCCTCGACTCAAGGCTCAACCTGACCCTCCGTGTGGATGACATTTTCAACACGATGTCCACCACCCTGAGCCTCTATGACGGACAGACCGAGGTGATGAGTATGGCGACCAACAACTCCTTCAGGGGCATTTCCCTGGGGGTAACCTACACCTTCGGCAAGACCGCCGCCTCCTCCCGCAATGTGGGCGGAATGGAGGAAGCCGACCGACTGTAAACAGTGCCGCGGGGGATGATGATGCCGCCGCGGGTAAGTTAGATATTACAAAAACCATATAGAAAATGAAGAAAATCACATTTGCGGCGCTTCTTGCCGCCTCCCTGCTCTTTTTTGCGGGATGTTCGCAGAGCCCGAAGGACCCCGATGAGGTGAGGGCTGAAAAACTGATGGCCAAAATGACGCTTTCCGAGAAAATCGGACAGCTCTGCCAGTTCAACTTGAGCAGAGGCGCCGTCACCGGCCCCGAGGGCAGCAAAGTAGACCTCGAACAGGTTATAAAAGAGGGTGGCTGCGGCTCTATGCTGAGCATATATTCGCCGGAGGATGTCATTAAATTTCAGGAACTTGCAGTTGACAGCTCCAGGCTTGGAATCCCGATTCTTTTCGGATTTGACATAATCCACGGCGCACGGATAACCTTCCCGGAAAATATCGGAGTTTCCTGCACCTGGGACCCGTCGATGGCCGAGAAAATGGCGAGAGTTTCCGCCGTCGAGGCTGCTGAATATGGAATCGCGTGGACTTTCTCTCCGATGTGCGATGTGGCCATAGACCCGCGCTGGGGAAGGGTTTCCGAAGGATCCGGAGAAGATGCGTACCTGAGCGGGGAGATGTCGGCCGCGATGGTGAGGGGGTATCAGACCGATGACCTTTCCCGTCCGGATGCGATTCTTTCCTGCGTGAAACATTTTGCGGCATACGGCGCGGCCGAGGCCGGAAGGGACTACAACACGGTGGATATGTCCGAGATGATGTTCCGCAACCGTCACCTGCCTTCCTACAAGGCGGCTCTCGATGCCGGCGCGCTGAGCGTTATGAGCTCCTTCAATGATTTTATGGGAGTGCCGGCAAGCGGCAACAGGTGGCTTCTTACTGACCTTCTTCGCGACGAACTCGGATTCAAGGGCTTCGTCGTGTCGGACTACTCCTCAATCAACGAAATGGTAGCTCACGGAATGGGCGACAGAAAGGCTGTAAGTGAGCTTGCGCTCAATGCCGGTCTTAATATGGATATGGTGGACGGCAACTATTACCTTTATGCAGAGGAACTAGTGAAGGAAGGCAAGGTCAGCGAAAAGCAGATTGACCGCCTCTGCAAGGAGATACTCACCATCAAGTTCAAACTCGGCCTGTTCGAAGACCCGTATGCGCGAGGAGGCAGGGACCGTAGGAGAAGGGATGTGTATCTTCCTGAAAATATGGAGATTGCACGCGAGGTCGCAAGGAGTTCTATGGTGCTCCTGAAGAACGAAGGCGACATTCTCCCGCTGAGCGGAAAAGAGAGAATCGCTCTCATCGGTCCGGGGGCGGACTCCAGAGCGGAGATGGTCGGCTCCTGGCCGGGGCTTGCTGAGTACAACAAGCCTGTGAGCTTCTATGAGGGCCTCAAAGCCCGCTTCCCCGAGGCGGCAATCCGCTGCGAGAAAGGCTGCGGATTCCTGGAAGCCGAAAAGGGCGGCATTGCGAATGCCGTTTCGGCAGCCCGCAGCAGCGACGTCGTGCTTCTCGCCCTCGGTCTTCCGAACTCCTGCAGCGGCGAGGCGGCTTCCCTTACGGACATTGACCTCCCCGCTCCGCAGAAGGAACTTTTCAAGGCAGTGAAGGCTACCGGAAAGCCGATTGTCCTGCTTCTTATAACCGGCCGTCCGATGACAATCGCCGAGGAAACGGCAGATTCAAAGGCTCTTCTTGTCACCTGGCACGCCGGCACGACTGCAGGCACCGCCCTCGCCGATGTCCTTTCCGGCGACTACAACCCGTCCGGCCGCCTCACGATGACCTTCCCGCTCACTCTCGGACAGGTCCCGATCCACTACAACGCGAAGCTCACGGGCCGTCCGCGCCGCTCACCGGAGAATAACGCCAGATATGTTTCCCGCTATCTTTTCACCCCGAACGAGCCGCTCTTCGCTTTCGGCGAGGGCCTGAGCTACACCACTTTCGCCTACTCCGACCTTGAGGTCCTGAATCCTGAGGCGCGTCTTGGCGAAACGGTGAAGGTGAGGGTGAAAGTGACCAACACCGGCAGCCGCGACGGCGAGGAGGTGGCCCAGCTCTATGTGCAGGACCTCGTGGGCAGCACAACGCGTCCGTGCCGTGAGCTTAAAGGTTTCCAAAAAGTCGCGCTGAAGGCCGGCGAGACCAAGTCCCTTGAGTTTGAGATCACCCCGGAAGCCCGCGCCTTTTTCCGTGCGGACAACCACTGGGGCGAGGAAAGCGGCGACTACAAGGTCTATGCGGGCCACAGCTCCAAGGCCGACCTTAGCGCCGACTTCACGGTGAAGGAGTAAGAAGGTATATTTAAAACCGCATTGAAATGAAGAAAATCGCAGTTTTGACAGGGGCGGGAGTGAGCGCCGAGAGCGGACTTTCCACCTTCAGGGGGAGCGGCGGACTCTGGGGAAAATATGACCCGGAGGAGGTCGCCTCAATCGAGGGCTGGCGGAGAAATCCTTCGCTGGTGCTGAGTTTTTACAATGGTTTCCGCGAGAGGCTGTCGGAAACTGAGCCCAATGCGGCCCACCGCGCCATCGCCGCCCTTGAGAGCGAATATGAAGTCTCCGTAATCACCCAGAATGTGGACAATCTTCACGAGAGGGCGGGGAGCACCAGCGTTCTGCATCTTCACGGCGAGGCCACCAAAGTGCGTCCCGACAGGGGAGTCTACGACAGGACTTTCTCCGAGAGCGAGGTTCTGGACATCGGCTACGGCGCGGTCCATCTTGGCGACCTTGCCCCGAACGGCAGCCAGCTCCGTCCGCACATAGTCTTTTTCGGCGAGGCCGTCCCCAACATAGAAAAAGCTGCGGAGATTGTTTCCCGCTCGGACATTATGCTGATTGTGGGCACCTCCCTCAACGTCTATCCCGCCGCCGGCCTCTACCGCTACGCCCCAGCCTCCACCCCGGTCTATCTCATCGACCCCGAGGACGTAGCCGTCAGCGACCCACGCATAGTCCACATCCGCGAAGTCGCCACCACGGGGATGACGACTTTCCGAAAGCTAATCAAATCTGTCTAATCGATTTTGCTGACAGAGGCGGCGCGTCCTACGGAGATAAGATACACTTCATCAGTTCCGCTGTAATCTTGAGATTTTACAAGATACCGGGAAAATGCTTAAGTTTGCGGTAAGAAGGAAAAAAATATGAAAACTGAAATCCGATTTTTTGCTGCAGTGCTCTCTGCGCTGCTTTTAACAGCGACACTTTCAGCTCAGACCTCTTCAGACTGGGCTAAATGGGGAAGATATGCCGAGGCTAACGCAGAGATTACCAAGACCCCGAAGGTCGTACTTTTGGGCGATTCCATAACGGACAGCTGGGCCAGGATGGACCCGGAATGGTTCGAGGAGAACAATTTTGCCGGGAGGGGCATAAGCGGTCAGACCACCTCGCAGATTCTTGTGAGGATGAGAAACGATGTGGTGGCGCTTCACCCGAAATATGTAGTAATCCTTGCCGGAATCAACGACCTCGCACTCAACGACGGCCACGCTCTGAGCGTTGAGGCGGCGGTGGGCAGCATCAAATCGATGTGCGAAATTGCGAAGGCCAACGGTATCAAGCCGATAGTCTGCTCGCTGCTCTGCTCCACCCGCTTCCGCTGGAGGCCCGAGGTCACTGATGCCTACGAAAAAATCCAGCAGTTCAACGCCCTTCTGAAGGAATATGCGAAGAGCAGCCACATAAAATATGTGGACTATTTCTCCCTCCTCGCAGGCGAAGACGGCAAAATCCGCCCCGAGTACTCCCTCGACACGGTCCACCCCACTCTCGAGGGCTACAAAAAGATGGAGGAATACCTTCTCACTTTCATCCGCTGACGGCCGTTAACCTCTGCCTGGAATTGCCCTGAAAACTAAGCTATAAAACATACAAGAAATAACTGCCAAACCGCTATGACACTGAAACAATTGGAAGATATATGGAAAGACGCCCTTATGAAGAAAACGGGGGGCGAGTTCATAAAAGCCGTGAGGTCTGCCGTTAAGAATAAAAGTATTTCCCCGCTGCCGCTTATCGGCAAATTGGAGTCTTTCGCGAATGAGCTGCTGTCGGGGGAGCAAATTGCCCGGATGGGCGGCGGACACTTGCCTCAGGACGACAAATGGCGAATAACCCTTTATGGGCAGCTGCTTGCAGCGGCGATGATTCTCCAAAAAGAGTCGCACTCGCACAAAGGGCTGCGGAAAAATATGCTTAAGTTTCTTGAGGTCTCCTCTTTTGTAGTAAAATCCAACTACGATTTCATCGGGAAAGCCATAGACGCGCTCGAGTTCAATTTCAGGGAACTCGGGTATGACTGGAACGCGGTTGAGATAGCCACATCGCTGGATGTGCTTGCATACAAGGTGTGCAAGGAATCCGTTATGGACAAAAGTGTGAGGAACAAGTTCGAGTTCAACGGGGCGGGACAGGCCTGCATTCGAGATGGAGTGTTGCAAATAAAGTCGTCAGTTGGAGAAACGGCATCGACCAAGGCATTCGCGGTTGATCAGGACAGGGTTCATGTCTTCACTAGAAACACCAGAGCCGAAAAACTCAAGGTTTCAGATGTTGAAAATGCAACCGAAATCGATGCTTTTGCAAGAACCTTCGCCGAGACGCAGAACGAAACTCTCCAGTCCGCCCAACACCCTCAAGGCTATAAGCTCAAGGTCGGCGACAGGGTGACGATAAAGTGTGTAGGTATAGGGGAAAATTCGAAAGGCTGTCCCATCATAAAGTGTGAGGCACTGGACACTCTTGATGTGGCGGAAGGTTTCATTAAGGAAGAAGAACTGATTAAGGGCACATATACTAAAGATTTGGTCGACTACTTCTTTGATGGTGATTGCATAGAAAACTCCGTTGTCGTTGAAGCGGGGGAGAAGCCGGTCTTTTCCATAAAGGAGGCCTACGCTGATTTTTCCATGCGGAAGGCTGAAGAGGACGAAAAATATTCAACTGTTTTCGAGGCAATGGCAGTTCGGATAGTGGACAAACTTGAAAGAATCAACTGGATGACTTCGGGAGGCTATGGTGGCATATCCCTGATTCTGGACGGAGTCAATGAAGGTGACATAAAGCCGCTGAGTATATGCAACATTCAGAATAGAAACGGAAATTTCTACATCAATATCTGTCCTCCGAAATATGACTCCGACAGTCCTGTCCGCCCATTTGACGAAGATCGGGTTCTTGCAGACTTCATTGTGGACTCGAATACGGCTCTGGAGAATATCCGTAAAAAGAATGTCGGGACAAACGGCTCTCAGGCAGAGGTCGACAAAGCCTGGATTAGGAGTCTGGCGCGGATAATGGCCCGAAGAACCTCTGACGCGGGATCTATGGAAACCTACAGAAGGCTTCTGTGCAGCGGATTTCTCTCCCGTCTGGCGGGGGATGATGAAGGAGAGAAAATCTATCTCGCGCAGGCGACATATCTCGGGAAATGCATAGAATACGCCCAGACCGGAGCCCTGTCGAAGGGCCTCAAAACGGATGGACTTAACGAGGAGCAGAAACGCGTTCTTGACATCCTGTCAAAGGCGGGAAATCCGGAGGATGTATCGCTCCTCGCATCTATGTTCACGCAGGGCGACCTCTCCGACGCCACCAACAGCATTCTTTCCCTGCTCATTTCCCTCGGGACTTCCCGAAAATACAGGGACGAGATTTTCGCCACTCCGGACAAGATAAGGAAGACAATCTGTGGAATCCTCGG
>CAYNDY010000058.1:0-1559 GCA_964396105.1 uncultured Muribaculaceae bacterium | reverse complement strand
ATCCTCGGCGTAAGCGACCAGTTCCGTGCCTCGGAGGCCGCAGTCTTGGGTAAATACGGGAAGGGTGAAAGCCAGAAATTGGAGTTCAAATCCTCATACGTAAACAGGAACGACGGCAAGGGACCGGATTTGGATTATCAGGGCCGCGGCCAGGTTTTCGAGGCTGTATGCGGATTTCTGAACAGCGACGGCGGGACGGTTTACATCGGCGTGAACGACAAAACCGGCGACCCCATCATTTCTGAAGATTTCGGAATAAAGGGGGACATCAGGTGGCTGACAGAAAATTATAACAGGGTCAATGACAGGGGAATCAAGCTGCTTGGCCACTCTGTCCCAAAGGCCGACAGTCTCGACCACTTCATCCTGTTTCTCAATGCCGAAAAAGAGGCATATTTCAAGCCGTCCCTATTGAAGAACATTACCATCGAAGCTACGGAAGACCAGGATGCAATAAGGATAACGGTGAGTCCTTCTCTGTATGAAATCGCATTCCTGTACAAGAGCCGCCTGGACAGGAATGGCGGTGTCGCATATATGCGCGACGGAAACAGCACTGTCCCTATGACGGACCGGGATATGGAGCAGCGGCTTATGTCCCTTAAGAGCATCCGGAAGGAGATGGAATTCATTGTCAAACTTCAGGAGGCGATTGACCGAAAGCACAAGGTCATCCTGAAGAACTATGCGAGCGGCAACAGCGGCACCATACGCGACCGTTTCGTGGTTCCGATCAACCTCTTCTACAACGATGAGAATGTCTACTGCTGGGACCTCGAGGAGAAGGAATTCAAACAGTTCCGCCTCTCGAGGATAGGCTCCATTGACACAGATATTGACGATCCTGGGTACACCCACGCATACGAGCCGAGGGAGGCCGATGTCTTTCGCTGGATCAACGAGAATGAAAGTTATCACGTCAAGGTGCGGATGGAGGTGGGGGCGCGCAACTACCTCCTTGAGGAATACTCCAACGCCAAAAATCTGCCCGAGGCCGAGCTGTATGAGGATGCAGACGGGAAATGGATACTCGACACCAGACTTCAGGGCCTCGGCGCGATGCGCAGGTTCTTCCTCGGCCTTGCCGACAAAATCGAGATACTCCCGACAGAAGACTCTGAGAAACTAAAGAATGACATAAAAGAATATGTCAAGGGAAACCTCAAAGAGTATATCGAATAGGGGGCAAAAATCACAAGTTTGGGATTTTTTACCTCACAAGTTTGGGATTTTAATCAAGATTGAGGTCTGAGTAGTTCTTTGCGGCCTCCGTCATCATCTGTTTCATCTCATTCGCCAGCGAGGCCGGTTCGAAAACGATCAGGTTGGCGCCGAAGGAGGCGAATTGGGCTTTGTGCTCGTCGTTCGGCCGGCACTCTATCGAGACAATTGCGCAGTCTGAGAGCGCGGGATGGCCTTTCCGGCAGTTTACGGCATCCTCGTCTTTTAACTCGATCTGGGTCTGGTGGATGGATTTCGTCCTTACATAATTTGCGGATTCGGGCTTCACTCCGAAATAAATCTGCTCCACTTCCTTGTCTTCCAGAAGAGTCACTCCG
>CAYNDY010000057.1:3524-11186 GCA_964396105.1 uncultured Muribaculaceae bacterium | reverse complement strand
AAATTATGAAACTCAGAAAAGTTCTTTCTTTATCCCTTTTTTGTCTTGCCGCGGCGGTTTCCTGCGGCAAGGCGGAAACTGCGAACGGCAGCGATGACTCTACCAAAAAGGAGGAAACTCCTTCGGCGGAATATACTGCGGGGGACAGTCTTTTGGTGGGTTCGTTCAACATCCGCTACTATAACACATCCGACACCGGGGAGTCGTCCTGGGAGAACCGGAAGGATGCGGTCCTAAAGTATGTGAGGACGGTCCGGCCTGATTTGTTGGGATTTCAGGAAGTCAGGCCCACCCAGGCGAAGGACCTTATTTCGGGCCTTTCTGACATCTATGGCTTCTACGACATTGACCGCAACACCGGCAAGGAAATAAGCAGCGGAGCCTCAAGCGGCGAGGGAGTGGCGATAATTTACCGCCTGGACCGCTTCAGCGTTGAGGACAAGGGCTTTATCTGGCTGGCAGATGACCCGGACACACTTCCGGAGAAAACTTCCGATGGGACATATTGCTGGGGCAGCGAGTGCCGCAGGGTGCTTCTTTGGATTAAGGCGACGGACAAACTGAAGGACAACCGGACGGTCTATTTCTTCGCGACTCACTTTGACCACTACAGCACCGAGGCGCGTGTCGAGGCTTCGAAACTCAGTGTCAAGCAGATAAAGAAGGTGACGGGGATATATGACTTGAAGAATAACTCCAAAGTTCCGATTTATCTCGTCGGAGACCTTAACTGCATCCCTACAGGCACCGACCTCGATGATCTGAAGGCTGTGATGAAATCTGCCGCCGACAACGCCAAGACAAAGGATGCGACCCTGACTTTCAACGGGTTCGGCTCTTCTTCAAATCCGCGCACCCTGGACTACATCTTCTACAGCGGTCCGCTCAAGGCTCAGATCTATAAAGTACGCACGGAAAACTACGGAGTCCCGTACATCTCCGACCACTATCCGATCACTTTTTTGTCTATCTATAAATAAAGAGGTTGGCAAAAAAGCGGTCTACCGCGTTGTTCTCCCAGCCCATCTTTTTATCCAACCTCTTTCCCACCCACATTTATTCGCCTCCGACGGTTAGATTTTCAATTAGCACGGTCGGGATGCCGACGGAAACCGGCACCGACTGCCCCTTCCCGCAGGTCCACGCGCTGTCGCTTAGGCGAAGGTCCCTGCCCACAAGACGGATGTCCTCGAGGGCGCGGGGGCCGTTCCCGATTACATTAATGTCCTTCACCGGGGCGGTTAGGCGGCCGTTTTCAATCAGGTAGCCGCTATTTACGAAAAAGGTGAAATCGCCTTCGCCGATCTGGACCTGTCCGTTGGAAAATTCATCGACATAAATGCCCTTTTTGACCGAGGAAATGATTTCTGAAGGGTCTGCGGTGCCGTTTTCCATATATGTCGTCCTCATTCTCGGGAGGGGATTGTAGCGGAAACTTTCCCGGCGCCCGTTGCCTGTCGGGGCGACCCCGTAATGGGCTGCGCTTATGCGGTCGTGGAGGTAGGATGTGAGCACCCCGTCCTCCACCATATAGGTCTTCTGTCCTCTCACCCCCTCGTCGTCCAGGTAGCAAGCGCCCCTGTTCCCGGGGATTGTCCCGTCGTCAACTATGCTGATGCCTTTCGGGCACACCCTCTGACCCATTTTGTCGGAGAAAATGGACTGGCCCTTGCGGTTGAAATCCGCTTCGAAAGAATGGCCCATAGCTTCGTGCAGAAGGATTCCAGACGCCCCGGCGCCCATCACCACGCTCATCCTTCCGCCCTTTGGCCGGATGGCTTCAAAGCGTGCGTCAAGCCCCCTTAGAACTTCCTCCACGAGTGAATCCACAGTGCTGTCCGAGAGCATCTCCGCCCCCATACGGAAGCTTCTGGATGCTGATTTTGAGATTGTTGAGGGTTTTCCTGCGGCATCGCGTCCGCTGAAAACTGCGGACAGCGTTATGTTTCCCATCGGACGGGTTTCTGCGGTGAGCTCCCCGAGGGAATTGTACATCATTATTCTTGAGACGCTGTCGGAAATCTGGGCTATGACTTTCTCGGTGCGGGGCTCCCTCGCGCGAAGTTTCGCCTCGGCGCCCTTTAGAAGAGCGATCATCCTTTCCCTGCTGCACTTTTCCCAGTCCTCGGCCATTCCGTAGAGCTGGCCTTCGCCGGCCGTCTCTGCGCGTCCTTCACAGGCCCTTCCGCCCTGTTCTGAAGCGTTGCAGGATTTATATCCGCTCTCGGACGGCACCCGGTAGGCTCCCTGTCCGAGGCCCTGCCCGGAGGCG
This sequence comes from uncultured Muribaculaceae bacterium, assembly GCA_964396105.1. GTDB lineage: Bacteria > Bacteroidota > Bacteroidia > Bacteroidales > UBA932 > Cryptobacteroides. The sequence continues at coordinate 8,914 of CAYNDY010000057.1, read as the reverse complement.
CAGATCGCGCAGGCCGCCTTAACAGCCGCGCGGATGTCCCCCCCTTGGGTGGTTTCGCAGTAGGCATACCCGGTCCTTTCGCCGCAAAGCACCCTCACTCCCGTTCCGTAGTCTTCGTGACAGCCCCCTGAAGTGACCTGAGAGTCCTTCAGAAGCAGATTTGAGTAGGATGTGTACTCGAAATAGAGGTCGGCGAAGTCCGCTCCCTGCCCGAGGGCGAGGGCAATGTGTTTCTCAAGGTCACTCTCCTTGACCCTGAACAGGTTGAGATACTGCAGCGGACCCGCTCCCGGGGCATTCTCCTGCGAAATTTCCTGATGGGAGCTGTTCAAGGCCGGAGTTGTTTTTGAAGTCTTCATAAACGCTTTTAATCTTGTCGAAAGTCTGCGCATCCCTCACGATCACTTCTCCGGTTTCCCTGAAGCCTTCCGCCACCACCTTGAACGGCGGGAAGGAATTGTCGGCCAGAATCCATCGGTCGCAGACCTTCATATAGTCTTCGAAGAAGTATGTCAGGCCCATATAGTACCTTCTCACAATCGTCTCCTCGGGGATGTTGTGCCCGCCTTTCTCCACTCTCGCCTTCACTCTTTCCGCAGCAAGAGAGGGACTCTCGAGCCAGAAATAGATGACGGTCACGAAGTAGCCGTCCTTCTGCGCGTCGGAGACCATCTTCAGAAGCGTCCTCGTGGCGAGTGTGGTCTCGATGCCGAAATCCTTACTTTTTCTGAAAAGGTATCTGATTTTCATCAACATATACCGGCTGGCCTGGAGCGGAACCTTCTCCGGTCCGTATGGCGAAAGCCCCTTCGCAAACTCGTCAGAATTCACGAACTGGCTGCATTCGAGCATCTCGGGCAACAGCGAATATGACGCTGTCGTCTTTCCCGACCCGTTGCATCCCGATACTATGTAGAGTTTTGGCATTGGCATTTACAAATCCTCCAAGTAGATGCGCTTTATATCTTTTTGTCCCAATCTATTGGGTATCTTTCGTGTATATCTTTCAATTTTTATCAGGTCTCGCTCTTACGAAACCGGGGCTATTCAGCCTTCCCTCCGGTGACTCCATATCCAAATAAAGCAAAGTCCCCCAGGCACGGATCCTCCGGGAATATCTCCCTGAAGGTGTCGGTGATTTCAAGGGCCGTCGCAAGGTCCTTCTGCCGCCGGGAAGTGAGCCCGAGGGCCGTCGCCACCTCATACACGTGCACATCCAGCGGGATTATAAGGCTGCGCTTGTCAGTGTTCTTCCAAATCCCGAGGTCCACCCTCCCGTCGTCGCGGGTCATCCACCGCCGGAGCATATTTATCTTCTTGTCCGGGGCCTTCGGATCCGGTTTCTGCCCGTAAACAGCTGTCCGGAACTCCTTTGCGCTGAGGCTCTCCAAAGTGGGGAAGAGGCAGTTTAAGGCCTTTCCCTCCGTAGCTCCCTCAAGGCTGAAAGAGGAGTCGTGGCCGCTGTAAAAATCCTTCAGACGGGAGCAAATCTGCGCAAATTCGCTCCATTTCACCGTGCGGTGAAGGCTCCCCGGGTCGCTCCGCCACTCTCCCCGCATAACATAATCATACGGCTTCCACCCCATTTCGTCAAGGGCCCTGCGGCAGTCCCTCACAATCATACTCCTTCGTCCCCAGGCAAGGTGCGCGGCCACAACTCCCGCAATCTCCACATCCGCCCGGGAGCATTCGCCCCTACGGAACTTTTCGGCAAAATGCCTCGGGAAAACTATCGGGTCTTCCGTAAAGTATTGAATGTCATTGTATTTGTTCGCCCACTGAGTCAGCAGAGCCTTTGTCGAGTCTGTCATAAAATGATATTCTGAGCCTTAACTTACGCAAGGATTCAACTTATTTATATATACCCCTCATCTCTTAAATCAAACTCTCAAATCCCACGCTCTTTTCCCCTTGCACAAGCTCCCACGCACCGAAGAGATGCAAAATTAAACTCTGTTTTCAACTTTTACAAGAAAAATGGTATATTTGCAAGATTATGAAGAAATTCAAACTCTTTCTGCTCAAGTGCGCTGTACGCTTTCAGGCGCTCTTTCCGCTCAAGGTTCACTACTTCTGGGCGGATTTTATCGCGTGGGTGATGCGCAGCGTGGTCCACTACAGAAGAGAAATCGTCGCCATAAACCTCGGACGCTCCTTTCCCTACACCGAGTACTATTATGACTCTCTGAAGCAGTTTTCCCGCGAATACTACCGCCACGTTGCCGAAATCATAGTCGAGGCCATCTGGTTCGCGGGCGCTTCGCCCGAGAAAATGTACCGGAGCGGCCTTATAACCGTCAAGGACTACAAGGAGCTCGGAGAGGCCTACGAGGCGGCCCCCTCAGTGGTGATTCTCTATTCCCACTGCGGCAACTGGGAGCTTATGGGCGGCATTCCGCATTCTCCCTGCCCCGATTCCCCGACCGGAGTGATGACCATCCCCGAGGACAAGCTCAGGTGCGTGTACAAGGCTCTGAGCAACAAGGTCTGGGACGACTTTTTCAGAGACAATCGCACGGCGCTCAGCCCAACTAAGGATATGATGCTCGAATCCCGTCAGCTGCTCCGCTATATGCTGAGCCACAGGGGCGAGAAACTGGCCTATTTCCTGAACATAGATCAGCGTCCGGACGTGTCCTGGGTGGATATGGGAGAGTTTCTCCATCAGCCGACAAGGGCTTTCCTCGGTCCTGCCGAGATTGCCCACAAGTTCGGCTATCCGGTTTTTTATATGAACTTTGAGAGGACAGAGAGGGGACACTACGACGTTAGCTTCATAAAGATATGCGATGATGCCTCCCAGATGGCTCCACGGGACATTATCCGGCGGTACTACGACTGTCTGGAGGCGGAAATCCGGCGACATCCAGCCAACTGGCTGTGGTCACACAAGCGCTGGGTGTAAATGTAAACTGTTTTTTAAGGCGAATTGCTGCGTTGTTTTTTTTGAGTATAAATTAATGATATATAGACAATTATGAAACGAATTGTTATGCTTTTGCTCGGAGCGGCGGCCTGCGTCTGCGCGGCGGCTCAGACTCCGGTAAGTTTGAAAATTGAGGTCAAGGCCAGCACGGAGAGGTTTTATGCCGGGCCATACGCCAAATATGCAGAAAAATATCTCGGCCTCACAGCCGCTCAGAACTCCTGCACCTCCACCGAAATAACTTCCGTGGTGATTACCACCGAGGAAAAGGGGAGCGCACCCGCTCCGCTTTCATTCTCGAAAGGAGAGCAGGGCAGCGACCGGGCAGATTATTCCTCAGTTCCGCTTCTTCGCTCATCGGTCGGGCAGCGCAGCATTGAAATGGCCGCAGCAAAGGCCGCAGACCAGATTCTGGACATCAGAGGGAAACGCTATCAGATCCTCACCGGCGACACCGATATGTCCCTCACCGGCGAGAGCCTCGCGCTGACTCTCAAGGAATTTGACCGCGAGGAGAAGGAACTTCTCAAACTCTTCCTCGGCTACACCGAGCGCCTCGAGTGCTCCAACACCTTCTTCCTCACCCCTTCCGCCGACAACGCCGGCAACATCTATGTGGCTTTCCGCATCGGGGACAACGCCCTCCTTCCGGCAGAGCATCTTGAAGGCAGGATGGTGACCCTTGAACTCACTCCGACTAACCTTCCGGATGAAAGTGCCGCTCAGGAGACTCCAGCAAAAAAGAAGAAGCAGCCGAAGGCTCCCAAGGGAATGAAATGGCAGAGTAAAACCGAGTTTGTCCCGGCCGAGTGCAGCCTGAAGCTTCGCGACGGAGTGAATGTGCTCCTGCAGGGAACTGTTTCCATCCCGCAGCTTGGCTATTCCACCACCTATGACGTCCTTGTCCCGGTGGAGAAGAAATAGGGGAGAGAGAGGGCCGAAAGGCGCAGAACTCCTTTTAGTTGAAAATAGTGAATAAATTATATAACATTATGACAATCAAAGATTTGAACCCACAGATCGTGTGGAAGAATTTTTATGAGATAACCCGCATCCCGAGGCCTTCAAAGCACGAAGAGAAAATCGCGGCCTATCTCTACAACTGGGGCGTCAGCCACGGCTTTGAGACCATCATCGACGGCGAGCCCATCGGAAATGTGATTATCAGAAAACCCGCCACTGTGGGCTGCGAAAATATGAAAGGCGTCATTCTTCAGGGCCATATGGATATGGTGCCGCAGAAAAACGCCGACACCGTTCACGATTTTGAGAAAGACCCGATCGAGACCGTAATCGATGGCGACTGGGTCCGCGCAAAGGGCACAACGCTTGGCGCCGACAACGGTCTCGGAGTCGCTCTCGCGCTTTCTGTTCTCGAGTCCAATGACATCAAGCACGGTCCGCTCGAAGTTCTCGTGACCTTTGACGAGGAGACCGGTATGACCGGAGCCCAGGCCCTCAAACCGGGCGTTCTCAAGGGCGAAATCCTCCTCAATCTCGACTCCGAGACCGAGGGTGAAATCTATGTCGGCTGCGCAGGCGGCGTGGATGCCACCGCCGAGGCTTCCTACACTCCTGCTGAGCCGGAGAAGGACTGGGAGTGCTGGACTCTTGCCACCAAAGGCTTCAAGGGCGGACACTCCGGAATGGACATCAACCTCTACCGCGCCAACGCAAACAGGGTCATTGCCCGCGTACTCTACAATGTCCTTACAAAGACCCCGGCGCAGCTTCTTGACCTCGAGGGAGGTACACTTCGCAACGCCATTCCTCGCGAGGCTTTCGCGACCCTCTATATTCCTAAGGGAAAGTCTGGCGAGGTGAAGAAAGTCGCAGAGGAAGCCTTCTCATTCATAAAGGCCGAATACTCCACCACAGACCCGGACGCCGAGATGATTTTCGCTCCGTACGAGTGCGCTGAAGGGGAGTGCTGCAACCACGAAGAGTGCCTCTACGTGCCTAAGGATGACGCCCTCCGCTTTGTCTGCGCAATTCTTGCCTGCCCTGACGGCGTGGAGAGGATGAGCGCTGACATCCCTAATCTTGTGGAGACATCCAACAACCTCGCTATGGTCAAGATTGAAAAGGGACAGTTCTATGTGAGCACGCTTATGCGAAGCAGCGTCGACTCTGCAAAAGATGCCCTTGCGCAGCGCTTCGAGGCAGTGTTCTCTCTTCTTGGAGCCAAGACTTCGTTCGAAGGCGCATACTCAGGCTGGGCTCCTAACCCGTCTTCCGCAATCCTCGCCACGATAAAGAAGGTGTACAGCTCGCTCTACGGCAAGGAGCCTTCAGTTATGGCAATCCACGCAGGTCTCGAGTGCGGAATCCTCAGCGGAGCCTACCCTCACTGGGATATGGTTTCCTTCGGCCCTACTCTCCTGAGCCCTCATTCTCCTGACGAGAGAGCAAACATTCCTTCAGTTGCGAAGGTGTGGGAGTTCCTCAAGGCCGTTCTCGCTTC
>CAYNDY010000057.1:0-3424 GCA_964396105.1 uncultured Muribaculaceae bacterium | reverse complement strand
TATAATAGGTAAAAATAAATCAATATGTTCAAAGGACAACCAAAAGGACTTTATGCCCTCGCCCTCGCCAACACCGGTGAGCGTTTCGGCTACTACACGATGCTGGCAATCCTCACCCTGCTGATGCAGGCCCGTTTCGGATGGAGCGAGGCTGCGGCCGGACAGGTCTATGCCATCTTCCTCGCCGGAGTCTATTTTATGCCGCTCGTGGGGGGTATTCTCGCAGACAAAATCGGCTACGGAAAATGTGTGACAATCGGTATTGCCGTGATGTTCCTCGGCTACCTCTCCCTCGCCCTGCCGGTGGGGAACGGACTTGCCGCCAAACTCGTTATGTTCGGCGGACTGACTCTGGTCGCTGTGGGCACGGGACTTTTCAAGGGAAATCTTCAGGTGCTCGTGGGCAATCTCTATGATGACCCCAAGTATGCGTCAAAACGCGATTCCGCCTTCAGTCTCTTCTATATGGCCATCAATATCGGCGCTATGTTCGCCCCTTCAATGGCCAGGAAAATCACCGAGACAGTGCTTGCAAGACACGGCTTCGTCTATGACGCCGCCTGCCAGGACCCCGCATATCTCTCGGCTCTTTCTGACGCATACGGCCTCAGCTTCGGAGTGGCCTGCATCTCGCTCGTCTTCTCCGTGGCAATCTATTTCGCCTGCCGCAGCTGGTTCAAGCACGCTGATGTGACCGCAAAGCAGAGCAAGGCAACTTCCGCCCCTGTGGAGGAACTCACCCCCAAGCAGACAAAAGACCGTCTCGTCGCTCTCTTCCTCGTGTTCGCCGTTGTAATCTTCTTCTGGATGGCATTCCACCAGAACGGCTCGGCCCTCACATTCTTCGCGAAGAAGTACACCGACCTCACCGTCGCAGGCCCTATGAGGCTCTGGTTCAATATATGGATCCTGGCTCTTATCGCAGTCTCAGTTTACACAGCATTCGGATTTTTCCAGGCGGAGACTAAAAAAGGAAAGATTCTCTCCGGCGTTTCAACCCTCGTCCTTTGGGCGGGTGCCGTACTTCTTTATTTCTTCAACACTCCGGATCCGGTCCTCGCACAGCCTTCAGACTTCCAGCAGTTCAACCCGTTCTTCGTGGTGGCTCTGACTCCGGTTTCGATGGCCATTTTCGGCGCTCTTGCAGCAAAGGGCAAGGAACCTTCCGCCCCTAAGAAAATCGCCTACGGTATGCTTGTGGCGGCACTCGGATTCGTGATCATCACCGTCGCTTCAGTGGGGCTCACTTCTCCTATGGACCTTGCAGACGGACAGACTCAGAGCATTCTCAGTCCTTCCTGGCTCATTTCGACCTACCTCACCCTCACCTTTGCGGAACTGCTGCTCTCTCCGATGGGCATCTCTTTCGTGTCAAAGGTTGCGCCTCCTAAGTACAAGGGAGCGATGATGGGATGCTGGTTCGCCGCCACCGCCATCGGAAACTACCTGAGCTCAATTCCTTCTATGCTCTGGAACAAGATTCCTCTTATGTTCAACTGGGGCATTCTCATTGCGCTCTGCCTTATTGCCGCGCTGATTATGTTCGCCCTGATGAAAAAGATTGAGGCAGCAACTAAATAATTTTGAAGTTTAGATAAAAATTGCTACTTTTGCAGCCCATTTGTGAAATCCGTACCTACTGGCGGAGCGCAGATGGACTGCAATTTATTTATAAACATTTATTTACAAACAAAATGATCAAACAGTACGAAACCGTTTTCATTGCAACTCCCGTTTTGTCTGATGTTCAGATGAAGGAAGCGGTTGCCAAGTACACCGGATTCATCAAAGAGAATGGTGGTGAAATCGTGTACGAAGAGGACTGGGGTCTCAGGCAGTTGGCATATCCAATTCAGAAGAGGACTTCAGGTTTCTATTATCTCATCGAGTTCAAGGCAGAGCCTTCAGTAATCGCTCAGCTCGAAACTCAGTATCGTCGTGACGAGCGCATCATCCGCTTCCTCACATTCGCTATGGACAAGCACGCAGTTGCTTACGCAGCAAAGAGAAGAGCCAACAAGGCAGCAAAGAAGGAGGAGTAAACTATGGCACAGAACAATGAAATCCGTTATCTTAACCCTCCTACAGTAGAGGTAAGAAAGAAGAAATATTGCCGTTTCAAGAAGGCAGGAATCAAATATGTGGACTACAAGGACGCTGAGTTCCTCAAGAAGTTCCTGAACGAGCAGGGTAAGATTCTCCCTCGCCGCATCACCGGAACTTCCCTCAAATTCCAGAGGAAGGTTTCCCAGGCAGTTAAGCGTGCACGTCACCTCGCACTTCTTCCATACGTAACAGACCTTATGAAATAATAGGAGGACAGCTATATGGAAATTATCTTGAAGAAAGATGTGGCCAATCTCGGTCACGCTGACGACATCGTCAAAGTAAAGACAGGATATGCTGTCAACTACCTCATCCCTCAGGGCTATGCGACTCTCGCAACTCCTTCTGCAAAGAAGGTACACGCTGAGAACCTCCGCCAGAGGGCTCACAAAGAGGCCAAGTTCCGCGCCGATGCAGAGGCTCTCGCAGCAAAACTCGCAGAGGTTGTAGTTAAGGTCAGCGCAAAGGTCAGCGAAAGCGGCAAGATCTACGGTTCCGTAACAACTGCCCAGATCGCAGAAGGACTCGTAGCGCTCGGACTCAATGTTGACAAGAAGGACATCACCATTCTTGACACCGTCAAGGAGCTCGGAGTCTTCGAGGCCAGCGTTAAGTGCTATAAGGACATCAAAGGCACCGTTAAATTCGAAGTTGTCGCTGAGTAACACGAGGCCGAAGCATAACGAACTTAATGATAATGATTTGAAAGAGCGTCTCAACTGAGTCGCTCTTTTTTGTGCCTTGCAGTGGCGTGGAAGCGATGCTGTTTTTTCAATTTTTTCTTGCAGGTTTCAATTTGAAATCTTAACTTCGCTCTCGTTAGTGTAATGTTTAATTATTGGTCACAGTGGTGTGGGGTGCCGTTTCCTAGGCTTCCTTGCTCCTTCTGTGGTCAGCAAAGAAATCAAAAAATGAAAAGAATCGCTTACTTTCTGTTGGCGGCACTCAGTGTTGTTGCCTGCGAAAAAGCTCAGGTGGAAAAAGGAAATCCGACTCCTACCCCTGCAACCCCGTCTCACTTCACATTTGAGGTGTCCGAAATCGGGACCGGATCCTGCGTAGTCAACATCACGCCGGATGACACGACAAAGACCTATTATATGGCCCTTGTCGAAAAGAGGGACCTCGACAAAAAAGGATCAACATTCAGTGAGCAGGCCGCAGCCTATATGGACGGCGAGTTCGACTTTTATGTTGAGGAGGAGCTTGTCAATACCAGGAAAGAGGCCGTCGCAACTCTTGCCAGCAAAGGTAAAATTCAAGACAAAGTTGCAAGCTACCTCGCCGGAAATCAGCCTTTTGTGCTTTTTGCATCCTA
>CAYNDY010000056.1:0-11213 GCA_964396105.1 uncultured Muribaculaceae bacterium | reverse complement strand
AATGGCACGCAGCGAGGCCGGTCTGAAAGAGGGTATCGAGATGATCAGGGCTCTTAAGAAGGAGTTCTGGAGCAATGTTTATGTCGCAGGTGTTCAGGGCACGTTCAACCAGGAGCTTGAAAAGGCCCTCAGGCTTGCCGACTTCCTTGAAATCGGCGAACTTATGGCCATCGACGCGCTTCACCGCCGCGAGTCCTGCGGAGGTCACTTCCGTGTGGAGATGCAGACCGAGGACGGCGAGACCAAGCGTGACGACGAGCACTATATGTATGTCGCAGCCTGGGAGTACAAGGGCGAGGGCGTTGAGCCTGAGCTTCACAAGGAGCCTCTCAACTACGAGAACATCCACATTGCAACTCGAAATTACAAAGACTAAGCGGTAAGCTACTTAATATCAGAAAATTATGGATTTGACTTTGAAAGTATGGCGTCAGAAAAACGCCAAAGAGAAAGGGCACTTCGAGACCTATCAGGTCAAGGGCATTTCGCCTGACAGCTCTTTCCTTGAAATGCTTGACATCCTCAACGAGCAGCTTATCACGGAGGGTATGGATCCTGTAGCTGTTGAGAAAGGATGCAAGTCTTCAGGTCCGGTTTCCTTCGACCACGACTGCCGTGAGGGAATCTGCGGTGCCTGCTCACTATACATCAACGGCCGCGCACACGGACCTGACGACGAGGTTACAACCTGCCAGCTCCATATGCGCAAGTTCAAGGACGGCGACACAATCACCATCGAGCCTTGGAGAAGCCACGGTTTCCCTGTAATCAAGGACCTTGTCGTTGACCGCCAGGCATTCGACAAGATTCTTCAGGCAGGCGGATATGTTTCAGTGGGAACAGGCGGAGTGCCTGACGCCAACGCGATTCCTATCCCTAAGGAGAAAGCCGACGAGAGTATGGACGGCGCAGCCTGCATCGGTTGCGGAGCTTGCGTAGCAACCTGCAAGAACGGTTCTGCAATGCTCTTCGTCGCAGCCCGCGTAAGTTCTCTCGCCCTGCTTCCTCAGGGTAAAGTCGAGGGAGCGAAGAGAGCGAAGGCAATGGTTGCGAAGATGGACGAGCTCGGATTCGGAGCCTGCACCAACACCCGCGCCTGCGAGATGGAGTGCCCTAAGCACATCACCGTTTCTCACATCGCCCGCCTCAACCGCGAGTACCTCTGCGCTAAATTTAAAGACTAATTTTTAGTCTCAGCCTATATGAAATCGTGTTCGGAAAACCGGACACGATTTTTTTTGTTAATATTTTAATCTGTTAGTTTTAATTGGTAATTATTTTAGAATTGAAATCAGATTTTAAAATACGGTTGAGGATTTTATTAAAAATAAACCTTAAAATCATTGATATAAACTATTGTATGGCAGTTTTAAGATTGTGAAATAAAATTATAATTCATAACTTAGCCGCCTGAAAAAAAATAGGTAGTGTGATGATTATTAGGGAAAAAAGCATTTTTACCCTGTTCCTTTCTGTTTCAATCCTTGTCGGAGTCTCCATCGAAAAGGCGGAAGCGTCGCTCCCCTCTTCGGCGGAAAAAGCTGTTGCCGCCGCATCGGCTGACAACAACCGGGTGCTGAAGGGAAAAGTGGTGGACGAAGAAGGTCAGCCTCTTGCGGGAGTGGCCGTATATGACCCTCAGAACCTCTCCGGCGGGGTGATGACCAACGAAAACGGAAATTTTGAAATATCCGTTTCCGCCGGCTGCAAGACTCTTTCCGCCTCCTGCCTCGGGTATATTCAGGAAAATGTTCCGGTCGGAAAAATCTCACGGATTGTTCTCAAGACCGATTCCCAGTCCATTCAGGAAACAGTCGTAACCGGAATCTTCACCCGCCGCAAGGACAGCTTCACGGGAGCGGTGCAGGCAATCACTTCCTCGGAGCTCAAGAGGGTGGGAAACTCCAATGTGATTGAGTCGCTCAAAAACCTCGACCCTTCGCTTCTGGTGGTGGATAACCTCAGCGCCGGATCCGACCCTAACGCCGTGGCTTCTATGCAGATAAGGGGTGCATCTTCCCTTGCCACCGAGACCTCATCCCTCAAAAGCGACTACCTCAACGACGGCAATTCTCCTCTTTTCATCCTCGACGGTTTCGAAACCACTCTTACGAAAATCAAGGATATGGATATGAACCGTATCCAGAGCATAACCATCCTCAAGGATGCCTCAGCCAAGGCCATCTATGGCTCCAAGGGCGCAAACGGAGTGATAGTCATTGAGACAAAGGCGCTTACAAACGAAAAGACAATCGTAACCTACACCGGTAGCGTCACACTTGAGGTTCCTGACCTTTCAAGTTATAACCTCTGCAACGCCCTCGAAAAACTCGACATCGAGAACCGTGAAGGCTATTATTCCTCAACCTCCAGCCTCTCGTACATAAATGCACAGAAGCTCTACAACGAAAGGCTGAAAAAAGCCCTCGAGGGGGATGACACCTACTGGCTTTCAAAGCCTCTGCGCACAGGAATCGGCCAGAAACATTTTGTCAGCGTGGAGCTTGGCGGAAAGGCTCTGAAGGCTCTCGCGGCATTCTCCTACAACAATGTCCAGGGCGCTATGAAAGGTTCCTACCGAAATGTCCTTTCGGGAGATGTGAACCTCTCCTACAGGAAGAACAAATGGACATTCAGAAACATAATGAGCATCGCCTGGAACAAGAGCGAGGACTCCCCTTACGGAAGTTTCGACGAATATGCTTCTATGAACCCATATTATTCCCCATACGATGATGAGGGAAATGTGAAGAAGGTGCTTTTCTCCGGCTCCTACGGCGAGGGCGATTCGGCCTACAGTTCCTCAGTGGTCACCAATCCTATGTACAACGCCACCATCGGAACGAAATACTCCAGCAGCTATCTTGACTTCACCAACAACTTCTATGTGGAATATCAGGCCCTGAAGTCCCTCAAACTCGTGGCGCGCTTCGGAATTGACACCAAGAGGACCGAGTCGGAGGATTTCAAGCCGGCGGACCACACCGATTTCATCACCTACACCACTTCGGACGCCAAACTTAGAAGGGGCTCCTACGACACCACGACCGGAAGCTACACCACTTTCTCGGGCGATGCCTCCGCGCAGTTCAACCACGCCTTCAACAAGGTTCACGAGGTCTTCGCGACAGCCCAGTACAACATCTCCCAGACCTCCTACAATTCGGTTTCGCACTACACTGAAGGTTTCCCGAACAGCAATATGAACAGCATAACCTTCGCGCGGCAGTATGCCCTCGACAAGACCCCTTCCGGCGGAGACGGACTCAACCGCAACCTGGGAGCGCTGCTCACCGCGGGCTACAGCTACGACAACCGCTATATGGCCGACGGAACCATCAAGGGAAGCGCCTCCTCCGTCTTCGGAACGAACAACAAGTGGGGACTTTTCTGGAGTTTCGGACTTGCCTGGAACATTCACAAGGAGAAATTTATGGAGGGGACCTCAAATTGGCTCCAGCAGCTCAAACTCAGGGCTTCGCTCGGATCTTCAGGAAACCAGAACTTCAGCACGAACGTTTCCCTTCCGGTCTATACCTATTATAACTCAAGCTATTACAACGGCTTCACCGGGGCTTATCTTTCAAATATGGAAAACCCGAACCTCGGTTGGGAGCAGAAGATGGACTACAATGTCGGACTGGATTTCAGGACAAAGAGGATAAACGCCGTGTTGGATTTCTACATCGCCGACACAGAGAACCTCGTCTTTTCCCGGACAATCCTTCCTTCAACCGGCTTCAGCACCGTGAACGACAACCTCGGAAAAGTCAGAAACAAGGGTGTGGAGCTGAGCCTGAGCTACATTCTCTTCCAGAAGCGGAGTTCGTTCGTGAGCGTGTTCGGAAAGATGGCCTACAACGACAACCGCGTGCTCCAGATTTCCGAAGCGCTTGAGGCCTACAACAAGAGGCAGAGGGAGGAGGCGAACGACAATTCAGGAGCCTCCACAGTCATCCAGTACTACAACGGAATGCCGCTCAACTCAATCTGGGCAGTCCCTTCAAAGGGAATCGACCCTGTGACCGGAAACGAAATTTTTGTGAAGAAGGACGGAACTCTCACCAATGTATGGAGCGCCTCCGACCTTGTGAACTGCGGCTCTTCAGACCCTAAGTTCAACGGAAACTTCGGACTCACAGGGGAGGTCAAGGGCTTCGGATTCAATGTTGTATTCACTTGGTACGGAGGAGGTTACCTCTACAACAGCACCCTTCTCAACAAGGTCGAGGGCACGGACCTCTCGTCAAATGTGGACAAGAGGATTTTCTCCGGAAGGTGGTACTACAAGGGCCAGAACGCAATCTACAAGAGAGCGTTCGGCACCGACTCTTCCGGAAGCGCAATTTCCACGACAAAGGCCACGACAAGGTTCGTACAGAAGAACAATGTGATGAATCTCTCGTCCATTTCCGCCTACTACGAGTTCCCGTCAAACTGGATTGACAAAATCAAGATGGACCGTCTGCGTCTTACGTTCTATGTCAACGACCTCGCGACCTTCTCATCCATAGACATTGAAAGGGGAACTTCCTACCCGTTCGCGCGTTCATTCTCATTCTCTCTAACGGCAACATTCTAAGCAGATGAAACGGATATTAACATATTTATTCATAGCAACGGTCTCTCTGGGGGCGGCATCCTGCTCCAAATGGCTTGAGGGGACTTCATCTTCGCAGGTTGCGGACGACAAGATGTTTTCTTCCCGAAACGGGTTCTACGAGGCCCTGACCGGGGTTTACATATCAATGACCTCTGAAAGCTGCTACGGCAGGAACTTCACTTTCTACTCCAACGAACTCGCCGCTGTGAACTACAACACCGTCGAACGCTCCGGATTCAAGAGCTGGCAGAAGCACAGCTATGACGACGTTACCACCACGAGCACCATTGAGTCTATGTGGCAGAGCGCCTATTTCACGATTGCAAACGCCAACAAAATCCTCTCGGAACTGGACAAAAGGCGCGATGTCGTGAAAGACGACTGGGAGTACAATATGATTCGTGGCGAAATGCTTGCCGTGAGGGCTTATATCCATTTCGACCTTATGAGGATGTTCGGACTTGAAAGCTGGGAAGGGGACAACGCTTCGAAACTTACCGTTCCTTATGTAAAGGAATATTCCCTCAACTCCACCGAGCAGAAAAGCTACTCCGAGACCAAGGCGCTGCTTCTTGAGGACATCGGGGCTGCTTTGAAGTGCCTTGAAGGCGACCCTGTAAGGGGAAGCGAACCTGAGAATTTCGACACCTATTTCAATGCCGACGGCTTCTGGGAAAACAGAAACCTGCACCTTAACTACTATGCCGTTGAGGCCCTTGCCGCAAGAGTATGCTTCTGGGCCGGAGAGTATGAGAAGGCTAAGGAGTATGCGGAGGACGTGATTGAAAACACGGTTGAAAAGGATAATCTCGTGCAGTGGATTGATGCCGACACCTTTGTCAAGACTTCCAGCAACGACGAAAGGGACTGGGCGTTCACTTCAGAGCACCTGTTTTCTCTGGAAGTCACTGACCTGTATTCTCTTACGACGGGATATTGCTATGGAGGCGATGTGATAATGACCCTTTCCTCAACCATAGTGGAGGACACGCTTTTCCCGCGCAACACCTTAACTTCCGAAGGTTATGACGGAGCCGAAGATGTGAGGGGATATGCGATGCACCTTAAATACGGCGGCACCGGATACAAGTCCTATAAACTTTATTCCTCCACTTCGATGGCCGAGGCCTACAGAAACCGTATGCCGATGATAAGGATTTCGGAGATGTATTATATCCTCGCTTTCATCGCGAGCGCGGAGGGTGATTTTGACGCTGTGAGAAGTGACCTTCGAAGCGTAATGTCCCACCGTGGCTACACCGATTTGAACTACCCCGCAGAGGACTCCGAGATGCCCGCTGAGATTGTGAAAGAGGTGTGCAGGGAATTTATCGGCGAGGGACAGCTTTTCTACTGGGCGAAACTCTCTCAGAAGCTGAATTACCCGTCTTCCGCCTCAGTCGTGATGACCTCTGACCCGTCTCTGCTCATTTATCCTTACCCTACTTCGGAGACAACATACGGACATATTCAGGAAAAATAAGATGAAAAAGATATATTACATATTGATATTCAGCCTTTTGGCAGGAGTTCTATCTTCCTGCGCCAAAGACCCCGTGAAGGCATACGACATAAGCGATTCTACGGTCTATTTCTCCTCGGCGACAAATGTGTTTTCGCTCATCGGGGAAAGCGGGGACGAAATTGAACTTTCCATTCCGGTTAAGCTCGTGGGCCCCGCAGCATCCTACCCGAGGGAGATTTCCCTTGAAATCGAGGATTCAACTGCCGTCAAGGATGTGGATTACAGGATTGTGAGCTCGCAGATAGACTCAGGGGCGCTCTCCGGGAACATAGTGCTGACGGTTAAGGCGCTTCCTCAAGATGTTGAGGCGCTGTATTCCCGCTTCACCATTGTCCCGAACAGCTGTTTCCCGAACAGTTTCCGCACCAACAGAACCTCGCTTGTGGGCTGGACAGCATCCTACGCAAGGCCGCGGTTCGAGGTCTGGCGCTACTGGTTCCTGTTTTTCAGCAACGGCTACAGCAAGAATTTCCACAAACTTCTCACTGAGGAACTGGGAGCTGAGGTGGGGTCATACACCGGCTCCAAAAGTTATTCTACGGCTTATCCCGAGCTGACATTCAAGCTTCCGACCTGGTGGTATTCGGCTTCAAGGCAGTTCCGCGAGATGGTGGAAAGCCACGACAAGGCCAATCCGGACAGCCCCTATATGCACTCTTCGGATTATGAGCACTACTCTTCATACAACACGGCCGTGGGCGAGGGCACAAAGCCTGACACCCCGCCGACCATTCTCGAAACCCTGAACGTATTCTGATATGAAGACATTTTTCAAAAATATATTGATTCTCTTTTCCCTCTGCCTTGCGCTCGCAGGATGCTACAAGGACCTGAGCACCGAGGCTTCGATGACCATTCCGGACATAAGAATCGAAGGGGTGGACAGCACGCTGAACATTGTCTGGGGGCAGGAAATAAAGATGACTGCGACGGTGACGCAGGAGGGAAGGAGCGAGGAGGATTTTACCTATCTCTGGGAAATAGACCTATATCCGGGCAACGAAAACGACAGGATGGAAATCTCTGATACAAAGGAACTTGACTATAAGGTTTCAAACTCTCCTTCCGACAAGCCTTACTGCCTTTCGCTCAAGGTGACGGACAAGCAGACAGGACTTTCGGCCTACGCCGTGAGCAAGGTTTACATCGGAAGCTCGCTCGGAGAGGGCCTTCTGGTGGCATATACCCGTGACGGGGGAAAGACATCCGACGTGGACATCGTGGCGGACCCTGTGCTCACTTACGGCTACACCGACGCCACCCGCTACACCCGCGAACTCTACTCCCTTTCCAACGGAAGTGCGCTCGAGGGTAAGATTCTCTGTATGTCGGAGATTGTCTGCTCGCAGTCCTCGTCGCTGGACCTTACGAAAATCATCGTCGGGACAGACTCCCACATCCTGAGCCTCGACCCGCTGACCTTCCGCCTCAAGGACAGCGACGCCCAGCTTTTCAACAGCATCAAGGAAGACTCCTTCAAGACCACCGCTCTCGCCAACTTCGGAGGCTATTCTTCCGTTGCCGTGGTGAACGGGACGCTTTACGGAATAGTGGACATAATCGACAATGTGTATTCGAAGGTTGCTTACTCCAAGACTCCTTCAAGCATATTCACTGACCGCAATTTCGGCTATTACGCCCTCGACCAGGGCTGTCTTCTGGTGTTCAACGAGATTGAGGGCAAGTTCTACTACATCTACGGATGGGGGCTTATGAACTCCTCTCTTCAGGAGCTTACAAGCAGTTTTGACTTTACCTACGCGGGCGCCAAGGCTCTCGGAGGCGGATGTCTCAAGGGACAGATGCCGGCGCTGCTGCTTAGGGATGCCTCCGGAAACCACTACATCTGCTGTTTCGACTCCTCTTCGGTTGACGCAACGACCTACACCTACAAGGTTTCAGGCGCGGATATGGGGGACATAGTGAGCGTCGCATTCTGCGACAATGCGGACCTTATGTACTACGCAACCCCTTCCAAGATTTACTCCGTTCTGATAACGGGAGGCAAGGCGACTGCAACAGCCCTTTCCTGGAAACCGGACTCCTCTGACGAGAAAATCACCGGCATACGCCAGTACACCCAGGGCTGGTATGGAACTCATCAGTATTACCTTTCAGACTACCAGTTCCAGAACGCCTACAACCGTCTCCAGATTCTCATCACCACCTACAACGAGAAAACAGGGGAGGGAAAAATCTATATGCGTCCGTTCAATGTCAGCACGGGCCGTTTCACAATGAAGAGCAACGGCACTCTGAAAGGATTCGGAGAAATAACCGCAATTGCGCCTACATTCAGATAATACAATGAATATGAAAAAGATAGTATGTTTGTTTCTTGCCGCAGCGCTGGTCTTTTCGGGAGCGGTTTGCCCCGACGCCGCCGCACGGTCGAAAAAGAAAAAGAAGGCTCAGACCGAGCAGAAAGACTCGGTGAAGAGCGTTTCAAAGTATGACAAACTCTTCAAGGGCGAGCAGGCCTGCGAGAAGGGTTTCATCACCGTACACCTGAAGGCCGGGAAGGTCTATTTCGAAATTCCGGACTCAATCTTCGGGCGAGATATGCTTCTCGGCTCCACGGTGAAATCCATCAGCAACAACGCCGAGGGCATCGTGGGCTCGAAAAACGACCTCGTCCACTTCACTTTCACCCGCAGGGACAGCACCGTGCTTATGCGAAGGCTCTCCTCGGACTACATCACAACGGACTCCAACATAGCGTCCGCACTTTCCAAGAGCCGCACTTCCAGCGTACTGCGCAAAATGGGCGTCAAAGCCTGGAACAAGGACAGCACGGCGGTAGTTGTGGATGCGACGGACATATTCCTTTCCGACGACAAGGACCTCGCGCCGTTTTCCTCCTACGCCGTGAACGCCTCCTACAAGCGTTCTGATTCTTTCAAAAAGAACCTTTCGTTCATTACAGGGGTGAAGTCCTTTGACGACAACCTTTCGGTAACATCTTCTGTGACATATACATACACTCTGGAGAACAAGATCGGACTCAAGGTGGTGAACAAGAAAAACCTCACCGCCGAGCTCAACCGCTCAATCCTTCTTCTCCCACGGGAGGTTTACCATCCGAGGACGGCGGACCCGCGAATCGGCTACTTCTTCACCAGAAGGACAAGGTTCGGCAACACCACCTCAACCTCCTCTCCGGTCTATTTCGTGAACCGCTGGAGAATCGAGCCGTCGGACACTGCCGCCTACCAAAGGGGGGAACTCGTGGAGCCTCTGAAACCCATAACCTTCTACATCGACAGCGACTTCCCCGAGTGGTGGAAGCCGTATATAAAGGAGGCTGTGGAGCAGTGGAACGAGGTTTTCGAGGAAATCGGGTTCAAGAATGTTCTCGTTGCGAAGGAATTTCCCAAGGATGACCCGGCTTTCGACCCCGAAAATATCAAGTACAGTTGCATAAGGTATGCTCCGATCGGGGTTCAGAACGCTATGGGCCCGTCGTGGACAGACCCACGCAGCGGCGAAATCATCAACGCTTCGGTCTATGTCTATCACGATGTCATAAAGCTTCTCACCAACTGGATTTATGTCCAGACCGCGCAGGCGGACGAGAGGGTTAGGAGCGGAAAAATCCCCGAGGATGTGCTCGGAGACGCTCTTATGTATGTAATCAAGCACGAAGTGGGTCACACTCTGGGACTTATGCACAATATGAGCGCTTCCGCCGTGATTCCGGTGGATTCTCTCCGCAGCCCTTCATTCACGGCTAAAAACGGCACCACCACCTCCATAATGGACTATGCGCGTTTCAACTACGTCGCTCAGCCGGGCGACCGCGAAAGGGGAGTGCAGCTCACACCGCCGCGCTTCGGCTCCTACGACCGCTGGGCCATCCGCTGGGGCTACAAGCCTGTTTACGGGGCCGCTTCCTTCGAGGATGAGACCGACTACACGACAAAGATGATCAGCGACTCTCTGAAGGCCGCCCCTTTCTACCGCTACGGAAAGCAGCAGATGTATTTTCTGTTCTTCGACCCGAGCTGCCAGACCGAGGACCTCGGAGACGATGTCGTGAAGGCTTCCGAATACGGAATCGAGAACCTCAAGTACATTATGGACAACTTCATAGACTGGATTCCGGACTCCGAGGACAAGGATTATGAATTCAGGACGGGGATATACAACACCATCCTGAACCAGTACCTGAGGTATATGAACCATCTTCTCTACAACATCGGCGGCCTCTACCGCAACGAATCCCTCGCCGGCGACCCGTATCCGCGCTATGCGAATGTCCCGGCAGAGAAACAGAAGAAGGTGATGGAGTTTATCCTCAAGCAGTACAGGGACCTCGACTGGATTGACTCAGAAAAGGTTGTGAAGACCCTCCCGATCGTGGGCAAGCCGTCCGCAGCCGTCCGTTCATCCATCCGCTCGATGCTGTTCCTCACTCCGTATATGGCCGACAAGTCGGACGGAATTTCCACTCAGGAATACAGCCTGGAGGATTGTATGGACAGGATTTTCAAGTTCGTCTGGAACACAGGAAAGGGAAAGCTCACAGATGACGAGAAACTTCTTCAGAAGGAATTTGTGGAGACCTATATGGCTATGGCGGCGTTCAAGACCCCGGGCAGCAAGTCAAAGGGCTTCGCCGACGAAGACGCCCTTTGCGGGGAACATTCGGGCGAACTTTTCGCCGCGGAGGCCTGCTGCGGGGACCTCTGCGCAGACAGGATGTGCTCTCTTGGGTGCTTCAACGATTCGCTTCTTTCCGGAGAACTCCGCTACGACAGCGTAAGCGGGTTCGAATGGATGCCGAGAATGGTTTTCAACGCGGGAAGTTTCACCCACGCCTTTGTGTATTCGGTTCTTAGCCGTGCCTACGACGTGATGAAAGCCCGCCGCGCCTCCGCTACGGCAGATGACAGGGCCCACTACGACCTTCTTATGGACACGATTTCCTACAGTCTTAAAAACGTTTCGGCAAAATGAGAGTGAAATTCAAATATATGGCGGCGCTTCTGCTGCTTGGGCTTCTCCTGTTTGTTCCGGGACAACAGATGGAGGGCCGCTCGAAAAAGAAAAAGGACAAGTCTAAGGTTGAGGCTGCGGCCCCCA
>CAYNDY010000055.1:7220-11410 GCA_964396105.1 uncultured Muribaculaceae bacterium | reverse complement strand
CCTGGACAGTTGCTAAGCGTAAATAAAAAAATCCCGGGTTGATGCCCGGGATTTTCTTCGTTTGTGCTTGTGTAGCTGCTTAGAGAGCTATCACGATTGAGCGGGAGAGAGGCGCATTGCCGGAGTCGGTCTTCACGATTTCGGACTTGGTCTGGATGCGGGAAGCTGAGATGTTGTACTTGTTTACGAGAAGGTCTTTCACGTACTGTACACGTTTCTCAGCGAGCTTCTTGTTGCGCGCTTCTGAACCGGTGTTCTTGTCGGCTGTACCGGTGAGAACGATGGTGCGGTTATCGTCAACGTTGGCAATCACGGTCTTCACGTAGTAGTCGAGGTGGAGACGCTCCTTGACAGGAAGCTCGGTCTCGCCGATGTTGAAGTACATAATCGCGTCGTTGACCTCGTCAAGTCCGCCCTTCTTGTTGGCGGCTTCCTTGCGTGCAGCCTCGGCGTCAGCTTTGGCCTGAGCGATTTCGTCGTCCTTCTGGGCGAGAGCCTTGTCCTTTGCTGCGGACTCGGCCTTTGCTGCGTCAAGCGCGCTGTTCGCGTCGCTGATTGCATTCTGGGCGTCGTTCCACTGCTCGCGGGTTACGCCTGCAGACCTTCTCCAGTTGGTCTTTCCGAGGTTCACATTCAGTCCGAGGGCAGCTGAAATCTCGGCTGCCACTCCGCCGGTCTTGGAGAGTGCACGGCCGTTGTAGAACATTCCGCGGATGTCAAGAGTGATGTCGAGTCTCTGATGAACCTTGAAGGCGTTGTAGAGACCTGCACCTGTGGCGAACTCCTTGTGGGCGCAGCTGAGCTTGCCCTCGGAGTTGTTCTTGTTTCCGGTCAGGAGGAGACCTGCGTGAAGATAAGGAACGCAGCTGTAAACCCTTGACTCCCTGTAGCCCCAGAACTCATTGCAGATGTTCCACATAAATTCTCCGTGGATGTAGCCGTATGCAAGACGGTTCACATACCTTCCGTCCTGCTCGGTGTAGAAGAGGGGCTGACGCTCTGCGCTTGAAGAGCCGCGGGCGGTGACGCCCTGGAAACCGGCCCTCACCGCATAGCACGGAGTGAGCCATTTTGTAAGATTAATCTCAGCGTTTCCGCCGACACCCGGCCTCACGCCGCGCGAGCCGATTACGTTGACTCCGCCGGCAACGCCGATGGACCAGTTGTCCCAGAAACCGTTTGTCTCATACGGGCCGCGAACAATCTTGCCGTTAGCGTCCCTGTTTCCATCCTCCTGCGCGAAAGCCGCTGCAGAAATGGTGAGAACTGCCAAGACTGTTAAAAACTTTTTCATAATCAAATGTTAATAAATGTTCTTTGTAAAAAATCGGCTTAACGGAACTATGACTTTGCTCCGTTAAACCGATTCAGATTTTGTCTTTACTTGTTGAGCGCGGTCGCGACGTCAACGGCGCAAGCCACGGTGCAGCCTACCATAGGGTTGTTTCCGATGCCGAGGAAGCCCATCATCTCAACGTGTGCCGGAACTGATGAGGAACCTGCGAACTGGGCGTCAGAGTGCATACGGCCCATTGTGTCGGTCATACCGTAGGAAGCAGGACCTGCGGCCATATTGTCCGGGTGAAGGGTACGGCCTGTGCCGCCGCCGGATGCCACTGAGAAATACGGCTTGCCGGCAAGGATGCGCTCCTTCTTGTAGGTGCCGGCTACAGGGTGCTGGAAACGGGTAGGGTTGGTTGAGTTGCCTGTGATGGAAACGTCAACGCCCTCGTGCCACATAATTGCAACGCCCTCGCGGACATCGTCAGCGCCATAGCACTTTACCTTCGCCCTCGGACCGTCGCTGTAGGCGATTTCACGGACAACCTCAAGTTTTCCGGTGAAATAGTCGAACTTGGTCTGGACGTATGTGAATCCGTTGATGCGGGAGATAATCTGTGCAGCGTCCTTTCCGAGACCGTTCAGGATGCAGCGGAGAGGCTCCTTGCGGACTTTGTCTGCCTTTGCGGCGATTTTGATTGCGCCCTCTGCCGCTGCGAATGACTCGTGGCCTGCGAGGAATGCGAAGCACTTTGTCTCCTCGCGGAGGAGCATCGCTGCGAGGTTTCCGTGTCCGAGACCGACCTTGCGGTCGTCAGCGACGGAACCCGGGATGCAGAATGACTGGAGACCCACTCCGATTGCCTCGGCAGCCTCGGATGCGTTCTTGCAGCCCCTCTTCAGAGCGATTGCAGAACCCACAACGTATGCCCACTTCGCGTTCTCGAAGCAGATAGGCTGGGTTTCTTCGCAAGTCTTGTATGGATCGAGGCCATATTTCTCGCAGATTGCGTTTGCCTCTTCGATGTCTTTGATTCCGTTCTCGTTGAGCGCAGAGAGTATCTGTTTGATACGGCGATCCTGGCTTTCGAACTTAACTTCTCTTATCATTGCTAAATCTCCTTATTCTTTACGTGGATCAATATACTTAACTGCGCCGGCCTCAGCGGTGAAACGGCCGTAGGTGCTGGTCACCTGCTTGAGAGCTTCGTTTGCGTCAACTCCCTTCTTCACGAGGTCCATCATCTTGCCGAGGTGAACGAACTCATATCCGCAGATTTCGTTGTTTTTGTCGAGCGCGATGGTCTTGATGTAGCCCTCAGCCATTTCGAGGTAGCGCGGGCCCTTTGCGAGAGTGCCGTAGATTGTGCCGACCTGGCTGCGGAGTCCTTTTCCGAGGTCCTCGAGACCTGCTCCGATCATAAGTCCGCCCTCAGAGAATGCTGACTGGGTACGTCCATAAACAATCTGAAGGAAAAGTTCGCGCATTGCGGTGTTGATGGCGTCGCAGACGAGGTCCGTGTTGAGAGCCTCGAGAATTGTCTTTCCCGGGAGGATTTCTGCGGCCATTGCAGCAGAGTGGGTCATTCCTGAGCAGCCGATTGTCTCGACAAGAGCCTCCTGAATGACTCCGTCCTTCACATTGAGGGTAAGTTTGCAGGCACCCTGCTGAGGTGCGCACCAACCTATTCCGTGAGTGAGTCCGGAAATGTCTGTAACTTCCTTTGCCTTAACCCATTTTCCCTCTTCAGGAATTGGAGCGGGGCCGTGATTCGGGCCCTTTGCGACGCAGCACATCTGCTGCACTTCGTGAGAATAAACCATAAGAATAAAATCAATATTTTTAGTCATTTTTATGCGCCGTCCGTTCCATTCCCCCGGGAACGCTTTCACAAGCGGCTGACAGGGCGATTGCATAGGCGCACAATTCGGGCGCAAAGTTAGTGATTTTTCGCGATTTACGAGAAATTTTCAGCATTTTTCAAGTTTTTCGCGATTATTTTTGAGCATTTTGCCCCTTTTTGGTATCAATTTGCCTAAATTTGCGTCCAGTTCGCTTACAGACGCTTCAAGATGGACAGGACACAGAAAATAAAGAGACTTCTATGCAAGGCGGAGATTGTTCTCCGGGGGCACATTCTCAATCCCCTGTGGAGCTCGCGTCTGGAGCGCCGCCGCAAACGGGGAGAAGCCATTCAGAGAGCCGTGTGCCGCTATCTTGAGTCCTATCGGGGCTTCATCGCGGGCCTTGCGCCGGAGGGTGTCGAGAGAGGGTTGAGCCTCTGCCGGGAAACTGCCCAGGCGCACGCGGGAGAGCAGAGCCAGCCCACAACCGCCGGCAAAGACGCCTCCCGCCACATATTCAGCATCTGGTTTCAGGGAGAAGCGGCGGCGCCGCCCCTTGTGAAAGCCTGCTGGGAGAGCGTCCGAAGCAGCTGCCCCGAGCCGCTCACCGTTCTGGACTCAGAGACCGTCTTTGATTGGATCCGGCTTCCGGAGCATATAGTGAGGAAATGGAAAGAGGGAAAAATCCGCCCCGCGCACTTTGCGGACATCTGCCGGCTCGCACTTTTGGAGGAATACGGCGGAGTGTGGGTGGATGCGACGGACTATGTCAGCGCGCCCTTCCCGGAGTGGCTCTGGGAGTGCGACTTTTTCGTCTATATGAGCGGAGAGAGGCAGAGAGGCTGCCACTCGTTCATCCAGAACTGCTTTATCCGTGCGAAGAAAGGGTCATTTCTCGCGGGAGCCTGGCTGAGCCTCATTTATGAATACTGGAAGAAAGAAGACGGCCCGATGGACTATTTCATCCACCAGCTGCTTTTCAAGATGCTCGTGGAGAATAACGCTTTGGCGACCAGGGAGTTCGAGGCGATGCCGCACCTCTGTCAGGACCCGACCCACGAAGT
>CAYNDY010000055.1:0-7120 GCA_964396105.1 uncultured Muribaculaceae bacterium | reverse complement strand
TGGAAAGGAGAAGGTCTCAGAGAGCGTGTCCTCCCTTTGAATCTCTCTATTGCTTAGCAAGTTTGGCGGAAAGTTTCGCCCTAAACGGCTCCAGGAAATTGCGGGTCCATTTCGCCTTCCTGTCGGCATCGACCCCGTCGGCATAAAGCGCCTCCGCCTCCCGCAGGGCCGTCTGAAGACTGCGGATTTTGAAATCCTGGGATGAGGAGGTTATGTAGCTGCGAAGATTCGGGTAGTAGAAATAGAGCGGAAGATTCAGAATCGTGGCCCGGCGCGTTCGGAGCAGAACCGCGCTCCACCACGGGAAATCCTCGTAAATTATGCCCTCCGGGAACCTCAGGTCCGCAATCCTGCAGGCGCGGTAAAGACAGCGCCAGGGCTGGCAGTGCTTCACAGCCCATCGGGGCTCGATGCCCTCCGGACGGGAATACTCCGAAGCATAGTCAAAAATGTCGTCCACAACCTTGAAAGGCACTTTCGCAGCGTCATATTTCCTGAACCGGGGGACATTCCCCGCGTGAAGCCCCAGAAACTCCCTGATCATATTCCGGGTCCTGTAGGGCCGGTCGTAGGTGAACGCGACCATATCCGAAGAGTCCGCTTCAATCCTCTCCGCACAAAGAGCCATAGTCTGGGGATGCAGAAAATCGTCGCTGTCAAGAAAAAGGATATATTCCCCCCTCACATTCTCAAGGGCGGTGTTTCTCGCGCGTGAAACTCCTCCGTTCGGAGTGTGGATGACCCTGATCCGGGGGTCGGCGGCGGAAAGAGAATCCAAAAGAGCGCCTGTCCCGTCGGTGCTTCCGTCATCAATGCACACGGCCTCCCAGTCCCTGCAGGTCTGATTCTGAAGGCTCCCGAGGCAGCGGGCGATGTATTTTTCGGCGTTATAAACGGGGATGATGACGGAAATCATAATTGTAAGGCTGTTTTCAACGGTGCGTGCCGCACAGGACACTTTCCCGGGGACCATTTTCCCGTCAGCAAAAGTAGCATTTATTATTCAATTTGCCTACCTTTGCAGCTCAAAACTTCAAATGGGTCAGAAAAAACGCATATTCCTTTTCGCCGCATACTCCCCTTCGGGTAAAGCGGGAGTGTCGCTAAGGGGCTACCTGGAGGCTCTCTCGAGGCTCGGGAATGTCGTTTTCTGCGCCGACTCCCCTCTTGAGGAAGAAGACCTCGGGAGCATCGGGAAGTATGTCCTTCACGCCGAGGCGCTTCATCACGCCCAGTACGACTTCGGTTCCTACAAAAGGGACTGGGAGTGGGCGAAGGGGAACCTCAAAGACCTCACCTGTTACGATTTCCTCTACCTTGTGAACGACTCCGTTTTCGGCCCGGTAAGGGGCCTCGAACCGTTGCTGGAGGACCTTGAAAATCAGGGCTACGGGGCATTCGGTCTTGTGTATAACCCCCACAGGAAGGCTCCCCATCTGCAGTCGTGGTTTGTGGGCCTGAGGAAGGAAGTTTTCTCTTCAGTTTGGTTCGACACTTTTCTTCGAGGAGTTTCTTCTGAAGGGAGCAAAAGCGACGTGTGCCAGAAGTATGAAACCGGCCTCACCGCCCTTCTGCGGCAAGAGGGCGTCAGCCTCGGCTATGCCTTCACCGCCCCCCACAAAAGCATCTACAACAGCCCCCTGAAATATGTCCGGGAGGGCCTTCCCTTTGTCAAAAAATCCTCATTCACCCGGCACGGGGGCAGCCTCGGGAGGCAGATTGCCGCGATAGAGCGTGAGTTCCCTTCACCCGGAACGGAAGCTATGCTGGAAGAGGCACGGGCAACTTTCGGAAAAGAATATATGGACCATTTCCTCAGCCAGAGCCCGCTTGAGGCCATAAAAAGAAAAATACACTACCTCTATGGAAAACTCGCAAAATAACGGCAGACCGTTCCTCGTTTCAGTCGCAAGGGACTTCAATATGTACGACAAGTGCGTCGGAACGAATCCGAATCTGGACGGGTTCAGAAAAATTGTCTTCCACAACGATGTGCAGAACCTCTCGATTACCGAACGCTACAACTGGTTCATAGACAAGTTCCTCCCCGGGGAGGACTGCTGGGTCGTCTTCTGCCACGAAGACTGGAGAGTTGAAGAAGATCTGGCTGCGGTCATCCGGGACCTCAACCCCGAAAAAATCTACGGCCCGATCGGGATTTTTCTCCAGCACAGGCACTACAGGGACGTCTATTACCACGTCGGGCGCATACGGATGTGCCGCAAGGACGGAAGCGACCTCATCAGCCTCGGACAGAACTCGATGGCTCGGGGAAGGGTGGACACGCTTGACTGCCAGTGCGTTATAGTCCATTCAAGTCTAATCCGGAAATTCAGCCTCCGCTTCGACGAAAACCTGCGCTACGATATGTATGTGGAGGATTTCTGCGCATCGGCACACGAAAAATACGGGCTCATCACCGAAGTCTGCCCCATCCGCTGCACCCACTTTTCCTACGGGGTACTGGGAGAGTCCTTCTACAATTCCCTTGAATATATCCGGGACAAATTCAAGAACTCCCGCAAGGGCTATCTTTCAGTAGTCGGCAACAAGAGCTGGTTCGGTCACCGCAACCATTGGGTGCTTCACCGCACACATTTTCCGCGCATTACGAGCCATTTCAACATCGCCATCGACAAGCGCAACCGTTAACGGCACGAATTTTCCTATAAGAGCCTCCGCGTCAGGTTTGTCGCCAAAAGCCCGCACCCGCGGGTCCCGGCAAAGCATACGCCTGCAAACTTTAGATTGTCACTGAAATGGGAAAGCCTTCAGATACACTTCTCGCCGAAGCCCGGGAAAACGGGCAGGCCGCCGCAACGAGAGTTCTCGTCGTGCTGCACATCTATTATGAGCAGTTCGCCGACTATTACCTCTCGAAGCTCAAGAACATAAACGACTGCGAGTGGGACTTGATTGTGACAGGGCACGACCTGTCGCCGATGATGCACGAAAAGGTCCTTGCGGTGAAGCCTGACGCCGTTTTTCTGCAAACTCCCAATGTCGGCTACGACGTCTGGCCGTTCATCTGCGCAGTGAAACAGACTGACCTCGGGAAATACAGTTTTGTGATAAAGCTCCACACCAAAAATCAGGACAAGAATGTGACCGTGCGGCTTAACGGCATTTATTACGACGGGGAGAAATGGCGCTATGAACTCGTGGACTCTCTCATCGGGTCGGCGAGCCGCTTCAGAAAGGTCGAGTCCATCTTCGCGTCGAACCCCAAAGCCGGAATCGCCTACCCGATAAGCCTCGATGTGGAACGCGGCACGGTCCTCAGGGAGGACACGGTGGATCTGGAGAAGGAGATGGCAAGGCTTGGGTTCAAGGCGAAAAGCAACACTTTCTGCGCCGGGACTATGTTCGCGGCAAGGGCGGAAGCGCTCCGCTATCTTCAGAAAGAGAACATCTCCGAAGACCTGTTCCAGGGTTCAAGTCCTTGTCACGGAGGGGGCTCGATGGCGCACGTCTATGAAAGGCTCCTCTGTATGGCGGTGGTGTCCCAGGGCTATGAAGCCGTGCTTCTGAAAAACAGGCTCATCAGACGCATCTACCCGAAACTCCGGAATGTCGGAGAATGGATATTCTCCCTCGACCGCAAGGGACCTTTATGCGAAAAATACCTCACCCTCTTCGGCCACGATTTCCGGCTGAGCGGCAAATAATCATCACACCCTCCCTGGCTAACAGAGAGTGGCAAAAGGCTGTCAAACAACACTTTCCATTTTCCTGGCTGTAGCTTCCGGAACCCGGTCAATTCACATATCTGCACAACACCCTGTAGGCGAACCATTGCCAGAGGCGCTTCAGCAGGCCCGGCTTCTTCAGAGGATGTGCCGCAAGGAATTCCTCCGCCACCCTTTCCTTTTCGGGAGTGCGGTCGTTGCGGGCGAAAAAATAGTCAACCGTAAGGACCGTTGCAGACATTTTTGGACCGCGGTCCGGGAGGCCCCTCCGGAATTTGTGCTCAAGATATTCGCTGATTGTCTTTGTGCAGTAGTGTCTCAGAACGACCGCGTCCTCCGCCTCGAAATCGTAGGGGCGGAACGGCGAATTTTCAACGGGACGGCCCGCCCAGTCGCAGACTCTGTCTTTAAGGGACTCGGAGGTCGGAGTATGCGCGTTTTCAGTCCAGAGGGAAGGAGTTTTCGTTGTCCGCACGATGGATTTCACGTGGTTGTTTTCCGGAAATCCCCCTTCAGGCCTCACCTGCCAGTCAAGAGGCTTCCGGGGAGTGGAGAATCGCTCCCACAGAGGCCGGCCGTCGTTTCTTAGGAGGCCGTTGTCGTCGTAGCACCTCCAGTTGACGTGGATGACGTCATAGTTTTCCAGATTCGGAATGGAGCCGAGCCACTCCTGGACGCTGCCGTACTTTCCTCTGAGATCGAGAAATTCGTCGCAGTCGAAAAAGGCGGTCCAGCCGTAGCGGGGCGAGAGCTTCCGTGCGCAGTCGTTGTAGGCCGGAAGCTGGGCGCGGGCCCTCCCCCTATAGTCCACGATGTCCACAAAGCCACTCTCCACATAGTCCCCGATCACATCCCGGAAATCCTCGCCGTCCGGGTCGTTGTTGTCATAAATCCTGATGTGGGAGAAGCCTAGAGCAAGATAATGCTCCACAAACTCACGGATGTAGTCGTTCTCGTTTTTTCCGATGCAGCAGAGAAGCACTCCGCCTTCAAAGCCTTTTTCGTTCATATTCTTCGGGTCAATTTATCGAATACAATTTGCGAAAGTAGTGTAAAATGCGGGAATCGCAAAATGTTTTTGAAATGCGGGGGGATATGAGTAAATTTGCGTTTTGTTTGAAACGGTTTCCGCCCCGGGGGCATCTTTATCCCGGGAATCCGGTTGAGGGGGCTTTTTTCAAGCACAAAAGTTACAGGATATTAAGGTAGAATCCATATATGAACGTAATCAAAACTGACATTGACGGGGTTGTCATTCTGGAGCCTAAGGTTTTCGGGGACAACCGGGGATATTTTTTCGAGTCCTTCTCCGAGAGGGACTTTTGCAAAGAGGTGCGCACTGTGCGCTTCGTGCAGGACAACGAGAGCAAATCCCGCTACGGGGTGCTCCGAGGGCTGCATTTCCAGAAGCCGCCGTTTGCGCAGAGTAAGCTCGTGAGAGTGGTTCGTGGGGCGGTGCTGGATGTCGCAGTTGACATCCGCAAAGGTTCGCCGACTTTCGGCAAGTATGTTGCCGCGGAGCTCACCGAAGACAACCACCGCCAGCTTTTCATCCCGCGCGGATTCGCTCACGGGTTCGCCGTTCTCTCAGAAGAGGTTGTGTTCCAGTATAAATGCGACAATTTCTATGCTCCAGAGTCTGAGGGGGCTCTTGCTTGGAACGACCCTGCGCTCGGAATCGACTGGAGGCTCTCCCCGGAGGATGTGATTCTCTCCGAAAAGGACAAATGCCATCCGCTTCTTAGCCAGATCGACTCTCCGTTCGTCTGGGGCGAAGACCTCTATCCCGAAATCAGCAAATAAAAGACACGGGGCTTCGGAACCCGACAGTCCCTGCATTCAAACCGATAAACACAGAAATATGAAAGGCATAGTTCTCGCCGGAGGCTCCGGCACACGTCTCTACCCCATCACGAAGGGCGTCAGCAAACAGATGCTGCCGATTTTCGACAAACCGATGATCTACTACCCCATTTCCACGCTTATGCTCGCGGGAATCAGGGACATTCTCATCATCTCCACCCCGCTCGACCTTCCGGGGTTCCGCCGTCTTCTCGGGGACGGAAGCGACTACGGGGTCCGTTTCTCCTACGCCGAGCAGCCTTCGCCTGACGGACTTGCGCAGGCTTTCATAATCGGAGAGGAGTTCATCGGGGACGACTGCGCCTGCCTTGTGCTGGGAGACAACATTTTCCACGGAACGGGATTCGAGACGATGCTTGAGGATGCGGTCTCCGATGCTGAAAAGGGGCTTGCGACGGTGTTCGGATATTGGGTTTCAGACCCCGAGAGATATGGAGTCGCCGAGTTTGACGCCAAGGGGAAGTGCCTCTCAATCGAGGAAAAGCCCGCAAAACCGAAATCAAATTATGCAGTTGTCGGGCTTTATTTCTACCCGAACAAGGTCGTGGACGTTGCGAAAAACATCAAGCCTTCCGCACGCGGGGAGTTGGAAATCACTACGGTGAACCAGCGGTTCCTGGAGGAAGGGAGCCTTAGGGTGAAGACGCTCGGAAGGGGATTCGCCTGGCTTGACACCGGCACCCACGACAGCCTTTCGGAGGCTTCGACCTTCATTGAGGTCATCGAGAAAAGGCAGGGGCTCAAAATCGGATGCCTCGAGGAAATCGCCTTCAGACGCGGCTGGATTGACTCCGCAAAGATGAGGGAAATCGCCGCCCCGATGATTAAGAACGAATATGGACAATATCTCCTCAGGCTTGCCGAGGAAGGGAAATAGTGGAATAGCGCGCCTGCAGGATTTATAGAAATTGGACAGAAAAAATATGAAACTGCTTGTTACCGGTGCCAACGGACAGCTTGGCAATGAAATGAGACTTGTCGCAAGGAAGACTCCCTGGGAGTGGGTGTTCACGGATGTAGTTGACGCAGAAGGAGTTGAAACCGTGCATCTTGACATAACGGACCTGGAGGCCGTCCGGGGCATCGTCCGCAGCGAAGGGATTGACGCGGTGGTGAACTGCGCCGCCTACACCAATGTGGACGCCGCCGAGAGTAACGAGGCTCTCGCGGAAAAGCTCAACGCCGATGCTCCCGAAAACCTTGCACGGGCCATAAACGAAGTCGGAGGACTTCTGGTGCAGATTTCAACCGACTATGTTTTCGGGAAAGAGCCCTACAATGTGCCTTGCCGCGAAGACCAGAAAGGCACGCCTACAGGAGTTTACGGGCTCACGAAGCTCCACGGGGAGCAGAAAATCCAGAGCCTCGGCGGAGATTATGTGATCATCCGCACGGCCTGGCTCTACTCCGAGTTCGGAAAGAATTTCTGCAAGACTATGATGGCGCTCACTTCTTCCAAGCCCGAAATCAAGGTCGTTTTCGACCAGGCCGGCACCCCGACCTACGCGCTTGACCTCGCGGAGGTTATCGTGAAGGTGCTCTCCGACTGGGAAGCCGAGAGGAAGGGC
>CAYNDY010000054.1:0-11649 GCA_964396105.1 uncultured Muribaculaceae bacterium | reverse complement strand
GTCTGCACCTGAATCGAAGTCTGGGCGGCTGCAGTCCAAGCCATTGCCACCGCCAAAGCCAAACTTATTATCTTTTTTATCATCATATCTTATTTTACCAATTCTTTTCTTTTTGTTTGGACTTCAGGGCGGCGGCCTTCTCCTTGTTGACCTTGTCCTGAGTCTCCTTCTCCTTGGCCTGAATGGCCTGCAGCATCTGCTGGGCGGCCTGCGGGCTTATCTTCTGCTCCTGAGGCTGACCCTGGGAGTCCTGAGGCTGATCTCCGTTCTGATTCTGCTGATCCCGGTTCTGCTGCTGGTCCTTATTCTGGTCATCATTCCCGTTTTGGTTCTGGTCCTGATTATCCTTGTTCTGGTCGTTCTGATTCTGATTGGCCTTATTCTGATCCTTGTTCTGGTCGTTCTTGTCCTGATTGTTCTGGTTCTTGTCCTGATTATTCTGGTCCTGGTTGTTCTGGTCCTGATTCTGATCATTTGAACCGCCGCCTCCGCCGTTCTGCTGCTGGTCCTCAAGCATCTTGCGGGCATAGACATAGTTCTCCTTCGCGTCAAGATCCTCCGGGCGGCTCAGAAGCGACTTCTGGAACGCATCCACAGCCGTTTTGTAGTCCTTCTTCGCAAGGGCGATGTCACCGAGATTGTAGTAGTAGTCAGCTCCGTGGCCGCTCTCCACGGCCTGAGCCTCCACCTTTTTCATCGCAGCGAGCGCGCCGTCATAGTCTCCCTGGCGGTAGAGGTCGGCGGCAAGGTTGTAGTTGGCCGCGGTGGAAAGTGAATCCTTCACCAGAGCCTTCCTGTAGTCGATTTCCGCCTCCTTCCAGTTTTCCTTCCGGTAGTCGCGGTTGCCCCGGCGCACATCCTTGCGGTCGGTCTGCGCGAACGCGCCGAAGGAAACCGAAAGCAGAAGCGCAAGTGCCATCGCGGCCTTTCCGGCGCCGCCTCCGCCCGTTCCGAAGAGTCTCAGACGGGTCTTCCTTGAGCCGATAAGTCCCTCAAGGACAAAGAAAAACAGGGCTATTGCAAAGAAATACATATACTGTTCGTCAAATTCTTCAAAGACAACGGAATTGAACTTTTCCTCGTCCATCTGCTTGATGCTGTCGATGATGGGGTTGAGTCCGAATTCGGTGTTCCCGGCCCGAACGTATGCGCCGTTACCCGCCGAAGCCACTTCGCGGAGAATCTCCTCGTCAAGATGGGTCACGACGATTTCGCCGTTACGGTCCTTCATAAGTCCGCCCTCCTTCAGAGGAATAGGTTTGCCCTCGGGGGAACCGACTCCGATAGTGAACACCCTCACGCCCATCTCAGCGGCCGCTTTTGCCGCTTTCACAGGGTCATCCTCGTGGTTCTCGCCATCGGTGATGACGATTATCGCGCGGCTCTTCTCGCTCTGGGCGCTGAATGAGCGGGCGGCCGTGTTGATTGCGTCCCCGAGCGCCGTTCCCTGGATGGGCACGGATTCGGTGGAGATGGAATTAAGGAACATCTTCGCGGAGACATAGTCCGTGGTTATAGGCAACTGAACGTATGAACTTCCGGCAAAGACGATGAGTCCGATGCGGTCGTCGCGAAGTTTGTCGACGATGCGGGAAATCGCGAGCTTGGCCCTTTCGAGCCTGTTCGGGGAGTAGTCCTGGGCGAGCATCGAGTTGGAAACGTCGAGCGCAATCACCACCTCGACGCCCTTGGTCTCGTGTTCCTTGAGCTTCGCACCGATTAGAGGCCGCGAGAGCCCGACGACAAAAAACGCAAACCCGAGGCTGAAAAGCGCCACTTTCCACCATCCGCGGGCCCTGGAGTATGAAGGCATAAGCCTCTCCACAAGCTGCGCGTCGCCAAGGCGCTGAATACGCTTCTTCCTCCAGCGCAGACTCAGTGCGTAGCAGAGGGGAAAAAGCGGCACCAAAAGCAGCAGCCACAGGAAATTAACACTTGCGAAATATAACATATTCTAAGTTCCTAATTCAAATCCTAACTTTAGTTTCAGAGGTTTAAAGTCCCTCGCGCAATCAGCGTTCGGAGCACCCATTTCTACGGAAGTTTCCTGAACACGAACACCTTCAGAATGAACTCCAGCAGCAGGGCCGCCAGGGCTATGAGAGCATAGGTCGGGAAAAGTTCCTTATACACAGGGAAACTGTCGATGGTGGTGCGGGCCTTTTCCATCTTGTTGATTTCCGCATAAATCTCGGCAAGTTTGGTGTTGTCGGTGGCGCGGAAATAGCGGCCTCCCGTCGTGGAGGCAATCTCGCCGAGAAGTTTCTCGTCAATCTCGACCTTCACATTCTGGATGTCCACTCCCCACGGAGTCATAACCGGGTACGGAGCGGTGCCGTTGGCGCCAACTCCAATCGTGTAAACCCTTATCCCGTAGGTCTTTGCAATCTCGGCGGCAGTCTCCGGGGCAATCTCTCCGCGGTTGTTCACGCCGTCGGTAAGAAGAATCACCACGCGGCTCTTCGCGTCAGAGTCCTTCAGGCGCGCGACAGCCGTCGCCAAGCCGTTTCCGATTGCGGTTCCGTCCTCAAGAAGGTCCGTGCTGATTTCCTTCATAAGGTTGATGAGCGTCGCGCGGTCGGTCGTAAGCGGGCACTGGGTGAAGGCTTCGCCGGCAAAAACCACGATTCCCATCCTGTCCGAAGGCCTCTGGGAGATGAATTCGATGGCGATGTCCTTCGCGGCGCTGATTCGGTCCGGAGTGAAATCGCGGGCGAGCATAGAGGTGGAAACGTCCATAGTGAAGACTATGTCAATTCCCTCTGTGTCAACCTTTTCCATCGTCTCGGACGAGCGCGGGCGCGCAATCGCCACAATAATCATAACGAGCGCGAGCAGTCTCAGGGCGAACGGAATGTGACGGAGATATTCCATAACATTGTGCCCCGCCTTTGTCCACGGAGTCGAGGTGGAAACCCTCAGGTGCGGCACCCGTCCGAACACCTCCCTCAGCACATAGAGCACCAGGAGAAGGCCCGGGATAATGAGCAGCCACAGCAGTTTCGGATATTCAAAAAACATCACTCTCCCTCCTTGTCATCTGGGACAGGTGCATACCTGTCATAGTTATCTTTTTCAGCCTCTGCAGGGGCCTCTTCTTTCTTTTCCTCAGCAGGCTCCTCTGCGGGCGCTTCAGGAGTTGCAGGAGTCTCGGAACTCAGTTCATCCTGGTAGGTCTGCGTGACGAACTTCACAGCAAGCGGAAGCACCCCGGCATTCTCCTCCGGAGAGGCTATGTGCTTTGCGAACTTCACGTAGTCGGCGGTCTCGAAAAGGGTCTGGAGGTCACTGAGAAGGGCCCTGCGGTCGGCGCTTTCTGAGTCGAACTTAGGGCGGAGCTCAGCGAAAATCTCGCCGGAAGTCATCTCCATAGCCCCTATCTCGTAGCGCGAAGCAATATATTCCCTCAGGACATCCGTCACCCCGGACCAGAAGGTCTTCTGCTTTTCCGGAGCCCAGAGCTTGTCGCCGCGGTAAGAGTCGAGCTTGCGAAGGGCCACGATGTGCGCAGGGTCCTTCTTTTCCTCCGCTCCGAGCTGACGGCGGCGGTGCATAATCACAAGGCAAGCCGCTGCTACCGCTATTGCAACCAGCAGGTAGAAAAGTCCCACCCACGGAAGCACCTCCTTGAGGGTCAGAGGATAGTGGATTACATCCTTTATGTCGTGGACCTGGAATGAGGCCGTGTCAACCGGCATCGTAGTCACCTTGAAACGGATGCTGTCGAAAAGCAGCGTGTCGATGACTCCATCGGGGGTCTGCCTCAGAACCGGAAGGTCCGAGAGTTCATATTCGCCCTCGTCAAAGGTCGTAAGGACCGTGGAGGCCTTTATGTCGTAAGTGAGCGGGCGGTTTTTCTTTGCCTTATGAACCTTCAGAGTGTCAAGCTGCCAGGGACGCACAAACAGGATTCCCTTCGCCGTGGAGTCGTTGAGCTCGGGGAAGCCGTAGCGTGTGTTCGCCTCGACGCCCTCCAGTTTGACTCCGTACTCCAGCTGGTCGGCGATGAGGATGCTGTCCCTCTTCTGGAGCGGCATTAGGAAGGTCTCCCCCGCACGGACGACGTGCTCGCCTCTTGCCGCAGGAGCATCGCTCGGAGCGGCTTTCTGCGCCGGGGCATCAAAGGAGAGCTGAGACTGAGGGGCCCCTGCCGCCACTGCCCCCGGGAGTAAAACCAGGGAGAGTAAAAACGATATGAATAATCTTGAGTTCTTCATTTCAAATTCCCGATTTTAGGGCCTCGGGCTATCTCGACTGAAAGAGCTTCTGGAGCGCGAGCACATAGTCCTCGTTCACCCCGACGCTCACTCTGTCGATGTTGTATTTCATAAGGAGCCTGTTCTCCCTCTCGCGAAGCCCCGCAAACCACTGCTCGTATTCGCGGCGCATCCGCGCGCTCGAAGTGTTCACCCAGGCTGTTCTGCCGGTCTCTGAGTCCTTCACATTCACAAGGCCCACGTCCGGGAGGGATTTCTCGGTCGGGTCATAAACCTCCACCACCGAAAGGTCGTGACGGTTCGCGGCCACCTTGAGAGCCTCCTCGTAGAGAGGCTGTCCCTCGGCGTCGGCATCAATCATATCCGAAAGGAGGAACGCCGTGCAGCGCTTTTTCAGCGCGTTGGTAAGGTAGCGCAAAGCCTCTGAGATGTCGGTCCTGGTGGACTGGGGCTCGAACTGCAGGATTTCACGGATGATGTGCAGAAGGTGCGAACGGCCTTTTTTCGGCGGGATGAATTTCTCCACCTTGTCCGAAAAGAACAGCGCGCCCACCTTGTCGTTGTTCAGAATCGCGGAGAACGAAAGGACCGCCGCAATCTCGGCAATCATATCCCTGCGGGTCATCCCCGAGGTGCCGAAAAGGCCTGAGCGGCTTGCGTCGATAAGAAGCACGACGGTGAGTTCCCTCTCCTCCTCGAAAATCTTGATGTATGGGGAATGAAGCCTTGCGGTGACGTTCCAGTCCATATTGCGGACATCGTCGCCCCACTGGTATTCCCTCACCTCGCTGAAGGCCATACCGCGACCCTTGAACGCAGAATGGTACTCTCCCGCAAAAATCTGATGCGAGAGAGCCTTGGTTCTGATTTCTATTTTACGGACCTTTTTCAGAAGGTCTGTTTCAGTCATTTCCGCCATACCAATTAACTCTATGGTACTTCGACAACGTTAACAATCTGATCAATCAAATCGTCGGCAGTGATGTTCTCGGCCTCGGCCTCGTAGGTGAGCCCGATACGGTGGCGGAGCACCTCGTGGCAGACTGCGCGCACATCCTCAGGAATCACATAGCCCCTTCTCTTTATGAAGGCGTATGCCTTTGCGGCTGCGGCGAGACTGATGCTGGCACGCGGAGAAGCGCCGTAGGAAATGAGCCCTGCAATCTTCTCCAGGCCATATTCGCCCGGGGTCCTGGTGGCATAGACTATGTCCACGATATATCTCTCGATTTTCTCGTCCATATACACTTCCCTCACAACCTCGCGGGCGCGGATGATGTCCTCAGGCTTCAGAACGGCAGAGGCCTTAGGGAAGGAACCGCTGTTGTTCATCCTCAGAATGAGTTTTTCCTCCTCTTTCTTAGGGTAGGTTACGACGACCTTGAGCATAAAACGGTCGAGCTGGGCCTCAGGAAGCGGATAGGTTCCCTCCTGCTCGATAGGGTTCTGGGTGGCCATCACAAGGAACGGCTCCGGAAGACGGAAAGTCTCGTCGCCGATGGTGACCTGCCTTTCCTGCATCGCCTCGAGAAGCGCTGACTGAACCTTTGCAGGGGAACGGTTGATCTCGTCCGCAAGCACGAAGTTCGCGAACACAGGGCCCTTCCTGATCTGGAACTGCTCGGATTTCTGGGAGTAGATCATAGTTCCGATTACATCGGCAGGGAGGAGGTCCGGAGTGAACTGGATACGGCTGAATTTGGCGTCAACCGCAGATGCGAGTGTATTGATGGCCAATGTCTTGGCAAGTCCCGGCACACCTTCGAGAAGGATGTGTCCGTTTGCGAGGAGTCCGATGAGGAGGTTCTCCACAAGCTGTTTCTGGCCCACGATGACCTTGTTCATTTCCATCGAGAGGATGTCCACGAAGGAGCTCTCGCGCTGGATGCGGTCATTGAGTTCTTTGATATTTACGCTGTCCATATCTAAAAATAAAACTTATATTTTCCTTGCGCGCGGGGCGCACCCTTATATCTATACGCACATTCGTTTGTTCAAAGTTACTTAAAATCCTTAACTTTGCCGCAAAATTTCGGGAATATGGTGCGTTACATCCTCACATTATCTTATCGGGGCGCGGCGCTGAGCGGGTGGCAGAGCCAAAAAAACGCTGTCACGGTTCAAGGCGAACTGGACAGGGCTTTGGGCATCTTGCTCGGACAGAGCGTTCAGACAGTCGGAGCGGGCCGGACAGATGCCGGAGTGAACGCTGTGAATTATGTCTGCCACTTTGATGCGAGCGAGACTTTCCACCTGACAAAGCAGGATTTCTTATACAAAATAAATGCCATCACGCGTAGGGATATTGTGGTCCACGACATAGAGCCTGCGCCGCTCCAAGCGCCTCTTTCAGAGGGCTCAGAGCCCGCCGGGGAATGCATCCCGGAAAGTCCCGCAGAAGAATCCCCCGCCCCGGAGTTTCACGCCCGATTTTCCGCCACTCTAAGGCAGTACCGCTACTTCCTCCACAGCGCGAAAGACCCCTTCGCCGAGGGCTTTTCGTGGCGCTGCCCCTACCCTCTGGACACCGATGCGATGAACCGAGCCGCCGCCCTTCTTCTCGGAGAGCACGACTTCAGCTGCTTTGAAAAAACGGGAGGGAACAACTCTACGAGCATCTGCACCGTCTTCAAGGCAGAGTGGGAGCGCTACACCCCGCAGCACTGCTCCCTTCTCGGCTTCCCCGACGACGGCGGCTACCTTGTTTTCACGGTCGAGGCAAACAGGTTCCTGAGGAATATGGTCCGCGCAATTGTGGGCACCCTTGTTGACGTCGGCAGGGGCCGCCGCAGCCCTGAGAGCGTCGGGGAGCTTCTCCAAAGCGGAAAACGCAGCGATGCCGGAGAGTCTGTCCCCGGCACCGCACTGTTTTTAAGTAAAATCGAGTATTGAGCCCGACTTTCTGATAAAATCGGTTGCTATCCCCTGCTACTTCTGGAAAATGTCCTTGATGGAGCCCAGAGAGGAGAGCATATTGGAAGCCTCGTACGGGAGGTAAACGGTCTTGTTGTCCTTTCCGCTCACCATCTCCTTGAGAGTGTCGATGTACTTCACTGCAAGCATATAGGCCGCTGGATCGGTCTTCGCAGAGGAAACCGCCTCGGCAACAAGCCTGATTGCGTTGGCCTCGGCCTCGGCCTGAAGCACCTTCGCCTGCGCCTCTCCTTCTGCGCGGAGAATCTGCGCGGTCTTCTCAGCCTCGGCGTTGTTGATTTCGGAAGCCTTGTCACCCTCTGACTTGAGAATTGCGGACTTCTTCTCTCCCTCGGCGCGAAGGATTTCGGCCCTTCTCATTCGCTCGGCCTGCATCTGCATCTCCATTGACTCGCGCACGCTATCAGGAGGTGTAATGTCCTGAAGCTCAACGCGGTTCACCTTCACTCCCCACTTGTTTGTGGCCTCGTCGAGAACGACGCGGAGCTTGGAGTTGATGGTGTCGCGGGAGGTGAGGGTCTCGTCGAGTTCGAGCTCGCCGATGACATTTCTCAGGGTCGTCTGGGTGAGTTTCTCGATTGCGTTCGGGAGGTTGTCAATCTCATAGACCGACTTCTTGGGGTCCACAATCTGGAAATAGAGCAGCGCATTGATCTGGGTGCTGACATTATCCTTTGTAATCACCGTCTGTTTCGGGAAATCATAGACCTGCTCGCGAAGGTCGATGACGGATGAAGAGGTCATCTTCACGATAGGCTCCCCTCCGAAAGCGGAGGAAACGACCTTGCGGGAAGTCACCACCTTGGCCCTGTCGATTATAGGCCAGATTATCTGGATTCCCGGAGAGAGCACACGGTCGAATTTTCCGAGCCTCTCGACCACGCGGGTTTCTGACTGGGGGATGATTTTGATGCCCCTGAGGATGTAAACGACGACAATGGCCGCGAGTACAATCAAAACGATAGTTGTAACTGACATATTTGAGGTTATTTAGTTTATGGACAATACGCCCGCCGGCAAAACGAAGCCAGTGGATCGCTATTTTTTCGGCTTTACCGTAAGGATTATGCTGTCGTAGGAGACGATGGTGACCTTTGCACCCACAGGCACATCCTCACGCGGCTCCGGGGACTCCTCACGGGAGAGAACCGCCTGCCACTCGTCGCCGTCCACCTTCACTCTTCCCACATCCTCGCCGGGGATGGTCTCGATGACCGTAGCCTCCCGTCCGATGAGGCTTTCCATATTGGATTTATATCCCCCCTTGCGCTCGGCCCTGCGGGAAAGCACCTTGAGAGCGAACGGACGCACGAAAATGAATGCGAGAAGCGAGCCCACAACGAAAAGGCCGATCTGCCAGTTAAGGGTGTCGGGAGCCACAGCGCTCAGAACGCAGCTGAAAAGGCAGCCGATTGAAAGGCAGGCCGCCGCAAAGCCCGGAGTGAAAATTTCTACGAGGAAGAGCAGCAGCGCCGCAAGCATCCAAATAAGCCAAAGATCCATAGCTTTTCTTTTACAATTAAAACAAATTCCCTCAAAGGTAGCAATAAGAAATCTCTAAACAAAAAAAATCTCAACTCCCAGGGGGAATTGAGATTTTTCAATTTATGCAGTTTGGCAATTAGTCAGAAAGAGAGAATCTCTTGAAGGTAAGAACCTGAGCCTCTTTGTCGCTGGCTGCAAGCACTTCCTTAACCGGCTGCTTGCCATCACCCATCTGGTAGGCCTGCTCAAGAAGAGTGTTCTCCTTGAAGAACTTGCCGAGCTTGCCCTTTGCAATCTGCTCGAGCATAGCCTCAGGCTTTCCTGCCATCTTAGGGTCTTCCTTCATCTGCTCCTTGTACACCTGAACCTCCTTGGCAACAACCTCTGCAGGGCAGTCCTTCTCTGAAACAGAGACAGGGTTCATTGTTGCGACCTGGATGGCGATGCCCCTTGCAATCTCGGCGTCAACAGCCTTGCTGAAGCCTACGACAGAAGCGACTTTGCCGTTGTGGTGAACGTATGAAGCGATGAACGGAGCGCTTACGGTTGAGTAGTACGCAACGACGTGCTTCTCACCGGTCTTTCCGGTCTGCTCGGTCACAGCTGCCTCAACAGTGCGGCCGTCAGCGATCTTGGTTGCCATAAGGGCGTCCTTGTCGGCAGGGAAAGCTGCGATTGCTGCATCTGCGATGGCGTTTGCGAGCGTCTGGAACTCAGCGTTCTTGGAAACGAAGTCGGTCTCGCAACCGAGGCATACGAGGATGGCCTTGTCACCTGCTACGCGTGCGATTACAGCGCCTTCGGTGGTCTCCCTGTCGGCACGTTTTGCCGCAACGAGCTTGCCTTTCTCGCGGATGATTTCCTGAGCGCGATTGTAGTCGCCTTCAGCCTCAACGAGGGCCTT
The DNA here is from genome assembly GCA_964396105.1 of uncultured Muribaculaceae bacterium. Lineage (GTDB taxonomy): Bacteria > Bacteroidota > Bacteroidia > Bacteroidales > UBA932 > Cryptobacteroides. The sequence goes on along the minus strand of CAYNDY010000054.1, from coordinate 2,109 downwards.
TTTGCAGTCCATCATTCCTGCTCCGGTCATTTGACGCAATTTCATTACGTCAGCTGCTTTGATTTCCATTTTATCCAAATGTTTAGTTGTTATACTTCAAGTAAAGCGGGGATTATTCAGCTGCAGGGGTTTCTGCCTCTGCTGCAGGTGCCTCCTCAGCCTTAGGAGCCTCCTCTGCAGGAGCCTCGTCCTCAGCCTTCACAGCGCCTTTGCGAGCGCGGAGTTTCTTTCCTGCTGCAGGTTTGTCCTCAACTGCCTCAGGCTCTTTCTCCTTCTCGATCTTCCTCTCGTTCAGACCCTCTTCGATGGCCTTGCAGAGCACGTCCATAATGTAGGCAATACTCTTGGCGGCATCGTCGTTTGCCGGAATCACATAATCAATCGGGGTAGGATCGCAACAAGTATCAACCATAGCGATAACCGGGATGTTAAGACGGTTAGCCTCTTTAACGGCGTTCATCTCTTTCTGAACATCTACCACGAGGAGTGCGGAAGGAAGGCGGCTGAGGTCCTTGATGGAACCGAGGTTCTTCTCAAGTTTTGCCCTCTGGCGCGTTACCTGAAGACGCTCGCGCTTTGCAAGCGTGTCGAATGTACCATCTTCAATCATCTTGTCGATGGTGTTCATTTTCTTTACGGCCTTACGGATGGTCGGGAAGTTGGTAAGCATACCGCCTGCCCAGCGCTCTGTAACATAAGGCATATTGACTGAAGCGGCCTTCTCTGCAACGATGTCCTTCGCCTGTTTCTTTGTAGCGACGAAGAGGATCTTGCGGCCTGAGCGTGCAAGCTGTTTGAGCACGTCTGCAGCCTCGTCAATCTTTACTATACTTTTATGCAGGTCGATGATGTGGATTCCGTTCTTCTGGTCGAAAATGTAAGGGGCCATCTTAGGATTCCATTTTCTCGCCAAGTGTCCGAAGTGAACACCTGCATCAAGCAATTCCTGGAAATTAGATCTTGGCATTGTCTTAATAGTTTGTTTTGTTTAAACTTTCCTCATTCCGGTTTGCCTTTCCGGAGGAGGCTCTTTACTTTATCCGGGCAGTAGCGGCTGAGCCGGTCTCCCGAATTTCCGCAGTCAGGCAATCTGTTTCAGGCAGCCCGAAGGGATTCGCATCCCCGCTCGGAGTCCTGTGATTTGTAACCGGACTGTGCGTTTTTGTAAATCAGTGGATTAACGTTTGCTGAACTGGAAGCGTCTACGTGCACCGGGCTGACCAGGTTTCTTACGCTCAACCTCACGGGCGTCACGTGTAAGGAAGCCTGCAGACTTGAGGGTTGCGCGGTAAGCCTCTTTGTCGACCTCGCAAAGTGCGCGGGCGATTCCGAGACGTGCGGCCTCAGCCTGACCTTTGATTCCGCCGCCGTCAAGGTTGATCTTGACGTCGAACTGACCTTCGGTACCGGTTACAGCAAAAGGCTGGTTGACGATGTAGCGGAGTGAATCCTCGCAGAAATAATCGTTGAGTTCACGACCGTTGATGGTCACATTACCTTTTCCTGCTGAAACATAAACGCGAGCAACTGCTGATTTACGTCTTCCAAGGGCGTTAACTGCTTTCATTTACTCTGCTTAAATTTCGTTTAACTTAATTTCTTTAGGGTTCTGAGCCTGATGTGGGTGCTCACTTCCCTCATAAAGATAGAGGTTGTTGATGATCTTGCTTCCGAGGCGGTTTTTAGGGAGCATTCCCTTCACTGCCATTCTCACAAGCTCGGTAGGCCTCTTCGCGAGGACTTCCTTAGGAGTGGAGAAGCGCTGTCCACCGGGCTGTCCGGTGTAGCGAACATACACTCTGTCAGTCATCTTCTTCCCGGTGAGCCTTACCTTGTCCGCATTGATCACGATGACGTTGTCACCGCAGTCGAGGTTCGGGGTGAAGGAAGGTTTGTTCTTTCCGCGGAGGATAAGAGCAACCCTGGAAGCAAGACGGCCGAGCACCAAGTCGGTAGCATCAATCACGAACCACTCTTTGTTGATATCGCCAGCTTTGAGCGATACAGTTTTGTAACTCTGTGTGTCCATCTTGACTGTTAATGGTTAATACTTAATACTTTAGTTGCGTCCCTATTCACATAGGGGCGACAAAGGTAGTAATTTTTTAT
>CAYNDY010000053.1:8451-11742 GCA_964396105.1 uncultured Muribaculaceae bacterium | reverse complement strand
GAGCCCAGGCGCTGGAGCGCCGTGCGGAGTCTTTGAAGGGGGAGGCTTGCGTTGATAGGGAAGATGGAGCACGACTTCCCCTACAGAGGGGACGGGAGGGGTGTATGACAGACAGGTCGCAGGGGGCGGGGATGCCGTAGACGGCGGCGCGGTCGGTGAACTGCCACATCATCCAGTCCTGGAAACGGGGTTCCTGGAGGCCGAAGGGGCCTTCGTAGCGGGCTATCCAGATGGGGTAGTTTTCTGTTATGGAGCTCTCGAGATAGTCTCTTAGGAAGGCGTCGGAGGTGTAGATTACGGGTTTTCGGCCGTAGTGCTTTTCAACCGTTTCCAGCCACGTCTTTATTCTTGAATTGAGCAGTTCCTTCGTGCAGCCCTTGTGGATGGTTTCCACATCGAGGATGGGCGGGAGGTCCTTGTGGCGGATGTTTCCTACCGTGCGGATGAAATTGCGGGCCTGGTCTTCGGGGGATTTGGAGGAGAGGAAGAAGTGGTAGGCGCCCCTGCTGTAGCCTGCCCTGGCGGACTTTTTCCAGTGCTCGTTGAAAAGGGCGTCCTTGTGGGAAGTGCCTTCGGTGGCTTTTATCATCACATAGCGGACCCTCGTTATCCGGGCGGAGGAGCGGATGTCCTTTGTGGTGCGGCCGGAGGGGGTGGTGACTACCATCAGCGAGTCCCAGTTGATGCCCTTTTGGTATTTGGAGATGTCAACCGCGTAGGCGTAGTGCCCCTCGGGGACGCGTACTCCTTCATCGGCGGCGCAGCGGGTTACAAGAAACGGAACAAGAACGAAGAGGACTACAAGAACTGCGGCGGCACCGATGAACCACCACTGCGAGACTTCGCGCGGCCGGGGCTTCTTCCCGGAAGCCTTCTTCCCGGGCTTAGGCTTAGCCTGAGTCTTGGTCTTAGTCTGAGGCTTAGCCTTTGTCCGGACCCCCTGAACTTTAGCTTTAACCTGAGCCTTAGCCTGAGGCGCCTGGACTTGAACTTGAGCGTTAACCTGAGCCTTAGCCTGAGGCTTCTGAACTTTAGCCTTAGCCTTGGACCCGGCTTTCCCTGTCGTCTTTTTCTCCTCGTCTTTGTACATCCGAAAATGCTATGACCTGCTGATTTTGATTACGTTGCGGAGGTTGCGGATTTGCGAAATCACCTTGTCCAGCTCCAGATTGCTCGGGACGGCGACCTTCAGAAGGATGTCGTAGGTGCCGCTGCGCGGGTTGTCGTTCACATTGAACGAGCGCATCGACGCCCTGAAACCGTTGATTACGTCCATAATCTCGTTCACAACCGACGGCTCGTGGGCGGCCGTAACCCTGAGGGTCACCTGGAAATTGGAAGAGGACGGGGTGTCGCTCCACCTTACCTTCTGAATCCTGTACGGATATGCCTCCATAAGCCTTGCCGCGTTCGGGCAGGAAATGCGGTGGATTTTGATGCCGTCAAGACGGCTCACGAACCCGAAAACATCGTCCCCGAAGACAGGATTGCAGCATTTCGCCATCCTGTAGTCGAGCCCCTTCACATTCTTCGCGTCAATGACGAGGATGTCGTCTCCGCCGCCCTTGGAAGATGCGGAGGCGTTAAGGGTCTTTGTCTGCTTTGAAGGGTCCTCGGATGGGATTTTCGGGGCATCACCGCCCGCGAGAATAAAGTCCCTTATCTCGAAAACATCTATTTCTCCGCTTCCCACCGCGGCATAGAAGGCGTTGAGGGTCTTCATCTGATGCTTTTTCATCAGCGCCGCCAGCAGGTCGTCCTGCAGCTCGATTTTCCAGTTTTTCAGCCTTCTGGAAAGCATCTCCTTGCCTTCGGAGGCCTTCTCGAACTCGGCCTCGGCCATCTTCTGACGGATTTTCGCCTTAGCCTTCGAGGTGACGACGAAATTAAGCCAGTCCGGCGCGGGTTTCTGGTTCTTTCCGCTCAGGATTTCCACAATGTCTCCCGTCTTGAGTTTTTCCCTGATCGGCACGACCTTCCCGTTCACCTTTCCTCCCGTGCACTTCACGCCGAGGTTGGAGTGGATGTCGAAGGCGAAGTCCAGCACGGTGGCCCCGGCGGGGAGTTTGCGAAGTTCGCCGCTTGGGGTGAATACGAAAATTTCCTTTTCCGGCGGGGTCGGGAGCTCGTCCTGATAGAACTCGGATTTCTCGTCCTCGCTCTTAGGGTGTTCAAGGATGTTGCGCACCGACTTCAGCCAGTTGTCGAGGGTCTCCTCGTGGCTAATGCCCTTGTAGGACCAGTGGGAGGCAAGTCCGCTCTCCGCAGTCTCGTCCATCCTCTTGGTGCGGATCTGAACCTCGATGTAGGCGCCCTGCTTGTTCTTTACCGTTATATGCAGGGACTCGTAGCCGTTGGGCTTGGGGTTGGAAAGCCAGTCGCGCAGGCGGTTGGTGTCCTGCTCGTACTCCTCGGTCACATAGCCGAAAACCTTCCAGCACAGGGCCTGCTCAGTCTCGCGGTTACTGTCGCAGTCGATGATGAAGCGGATGGCAAACACGTCATAGACCCCCTCGAAAGGCACTTTCTGTTTGCGCATCTTGTTGTAGATGGACCAGGCGGTCTTGGTGCGGATTTTCAGCTTGTATTGGATTCCGTTGTCGGAAAGTTTCTGCTTCAGAGGTTCGATGAACTGGCTGGTGAGCTTTTGGCGGTCGCCCTCGGTTGCGCGGAGCTTGTTGGTGATGGCCCTGTACTGCTCCGGCTCGGCATAGCGGAAATAGATGTCCTCCATCTCGCTCTTCATATTGTAGAGCCCGAGCTGGTGGGCAAGCGGGATGTAGAGAAGAAGAGTCTCGAGGATTTTTCTTTCGCGCGAAGACTTCGGGAATATGTCGAGAGAGCGCATAATCTCCAGACGGTCAGCGAGTTTGATGACCGTGACGCGAGGGTCGCGGGAATATGAGACTATGAGTTTTTTGTAGTTCTCGGCTTCGAGGCGGGTGTCCTTCGGCTTTATGGCGGCGATTTTATTCAGCCCGTCCACCATCTCGAGCACATCGTGTCCGAAGCCCTCCGGCGGGGTCTTAACCTCGTCGAACCTCTGGGCCTCGTGGAGGAAAACTGCGGCGACGCACTCGGCGGGAAGTCCGATTTCGTCCGAGACGATTTTCGCCACATTGATGGGGTGCTCGATGAAGGGGTGCCCGTTTCCGCGGACCTGCCCCTCGAGTTTAGTCTCGGCGATGTCCCAGGCCTTCCCGATCAGAGAAAGGCCTTCGTCGGAGTATTTTGAGAAAATCTCTCTTAGCTTGTCGTTGTCCATAATTGCCGAATTTAATGTTTTTGAGA
>CAYNDY010000053.1:1937-8351 GCA_964396105.1 uncultured Muribaculaceae bacterium | reverse complement strand
AAAATCTCTCTTAGCTTGTCGTTGTCCATAATTGCCGAATTTAATGTTTTTGAGATGGATTTCTGAGGATGCGACCAGAAAGACACTCAAAAAACAAAAAAAGATGTCCAATATGCTTGGACATCTTACTTTCATTAGCACTTTGAGCGCAGGCCTAGAACCTGTCCTCAGATGATACTGTCAATTTCTTACGTCCGTGACGACGACGTGATGCAAGCACCCTGCGTCCATTCGGTGTGGACATACGCTCGCGAAAGCCGTGCTTGTTGCGGCGCTTGCGGATTGAAGGCTGGAATGTTCTTTTCATTTTATCTAATTTTTATATTTTTATCTTTGTATATTCGCAAAACGGACTGCAAAGGTAGTTTTTTTCACTCAATCCGCCAAAGTTTTTTGACGAAAATTGTGCCCCCATTCCTTATTTTCCCGTAAATCCTGCCTGCCTGACGCTTACGGGCAGGGGTGGGAGGCTATTTTTTGATGGATATGACCATTTTGCCGTCGTAGTATTCCCCCTGAAGCACAGAAGATATGGGCCAGACCCCCACTGAGCCCTTGGGCATTTTCCATCTTCCCATCGCCTGCGCAATTTCCTCTGCGAGGTCGCCGCCCTTGAGGTACAAAATTCCGCAGCGGTATTTTCCCTTCACCCACGGGATGAAGTTTTCAAGCGAAGTCACGGCCCGGGAGACCACCCAGTCGTAGGGCCCGGTGAGGGACTCCGCCCGCGCGTTCACGGTCTCGACGTTCTGAAGGCCGAGCGAATGGGCGACTTCACGCGCCACGGTGATTTTTTTGCCGATGGAGTCGCAGAGAGTGAATTTGACCCCTGGGAAAAGCACCGCAAGGGGAATCCCGGGGAAGCCTCCGCCGCAGCCAAGGTCCAGAACCGTCGCCTGCGCTTCAGAGCGCTCCTTCCCCTCGTTTTGAGCCTTAGTGCTCCCAGTGCTCTTGGTGCCCATAGTGCCCTCAGTTCCCTCGGCCTCAATGCCATCATCCGCAGCTCCTCTCCACTTGGAGAAAACCTCCGGCCGCTGGTATTTCAGGTACAGCGCAACCCCCAGAGAATGCAGAATGTGGTGCTCATAGAGGTTGTCTATGTCCTTGCGGGACACGACGTTAATCTTCGAGTTCCAGTCCCGGTACAGCGGCTCCATAGCCTCGAACTGCCGTAGCTGAGTCTCACTCAAAAACGGGAACTCCCGCAAAAGTATCTCTTTGAATTCTGTAAAATCCATATAAAAAAACTATTAAAAAACTGTATGTGTAAATTGTCATAAATGGATGAAGTACAAGGCTTGCGACGAAGGGGAAACCGGAGCAACCTGAGGGTTGTGAGGATTTCACCAAGGAGCGTAACGCAGTAATTCGCCATTTAGGACAATTTACAGCGCCTCGTCGTTCATTTCCATCATCTTCATAAGCTGCGCGCGGGCCCTGTGAATCTTCGTCTTCACCGTGCCCAGCGGCATCCCCAGCTTGTCGGCGATTTCCTGGTAGCCGTAGTTGTCCACAAGGAACATCTTCGCCACGGTCTTGTAGTCGCCCTTGAGCAACTCTATGACCGTGAGCCACTTGTCATACTCCTCCTGGTTGATTACGCTCTCCTCCGGGGAGGTGGCCTCGGACGCTATGTCAAGCGAAGTGTCGCCGCCGAGGGGCTGCAGGCTTATATTCTCGTCCTTGCGCTCCTTGCGGCTCAGGTGGTCGAACGCCGTGTTCTGCCCGATCCGGAACAGCCAGGTGGAGAACATATAGTTCTCGTCGTAGAGTTCTATCCTGCTGAAGGCCTTCTGGAAGGTCTCTATGCAGATGTCCTCGATGTCCTCGCGGTTTGAGATGAACCGGGCCACGTGGGTGCTCAGCGCATTGTGGTAGCGCTGGTAGAGGATGACGAAGGCCATCTGGTCCTGTCCTTTGGCCCTGCAGATGAGTTCCCTGTCGCTCAGATCAGTGAGCTTCGAGCCAGTTTTTTCCTTCATTGCATTCAACTGTTAGGGGTACTGAAAGTTTCGTTACATTTTCCATCTCCTCGACTACGAGCTTCCTGAGCGCCGGGGCCTCGTCAGCGAGGGCGTCGAAAAGCAGTTCGTCGTGTATCTGGAGCACCATCCGGCTCCGGAGTCCTTCCTCCCGCATCCTTCTGTCCACATTTATCATAGCAATCTTGATTATGTCGGCCGCAGTGCCCTGAATCGGGGCGTTCACCGCATTCCTTTCGGCAAGGGCGCGGACAGTTGCGTTGTGGGAGTTGATGTCGGGGATATAGCGGCGGCGTCCGAAAACCGTCTCAACATAGCCGTTTTCCCGTGCGGAGGCAAGCGTGTCCTCGATAAAATAGGATATGGACGGGAAATTGCGGAAATAGTCGTCTATAATCTGCTTGGCTTCGCTGCGGGAAATCCGGAGCCTCTGCGCGAGGCCGAACGCCGAAATCCCGTACATAATGCCGAAATTCGCAGTTTTCGCAACCCTCCTCTGCTCCGGGGTCACATCCTGGAGAGGAACGGAGAAAATCTTGGATGCGGTCATCCTGTGGATATCCTCTCCTGCGCGGAAAGCCTCGAGAAGGTGGGCGTCGCAGCTGAGGTGCGCCATCACCCTGAGTTCAATCTGGGAGTAGTCCGCCGAGACAATCACCCCGTCCGGCCGCGAAGGGACGAATGCCTTGCGGATTTCCTTGCCCCGTTCGCTGCGCACCGGGATGTTCTGGAGGTTGGGGCGGGAGGAACTTAGCCTTCCTGTGGATGTGAGGGCCTGATTGAAAGTCGTGTGCACCTTGCCCGTGAGGGGGTTCACGAGACTGTGGAACGGCTCGATGTAGGTCGAAAGAAGCTTTTTTACCGCCCTGTATTCGAGAATCTCGTTCACGACGGGGGATTTGTCAGCAAGGCCGAGGAGCGTTTCCTCGTCGGTGGGGTACTCATATCTCACATCCTTTTTCGCCTTCATCTTTGGGTCAAGCTTGAGCTTCTCGAAAAGCACCTGACCTATCTGCTTGGGGGAGAGGATGTTAAGGGAAGGCTCTCCTGTTTCCTGCCGGATGCTGTTCTGAATTTGGACGAGCTCCGCCGAAAGGCTGTCAGCATATTTTCTGAGCTGCCCGAGGTCCACCCTCACGCCCTCAGCCTCCATCCTTGCGAGCACCCTCACAAGCGGCTCCTCAATCTTGTCATAAAGCCCCTGCAGGCCCGCCTCGACAACCTTCCCGCGAACCTTTTCCCCGAGCGCAAGGCAGACCGCAGCCTCCCTGGCGTGGTCTTTTGCGGGAGTAGGCTCCGGAGCGTCGAAAAGCGAAAGTTCCTTCTGCTCCGCTCCCTGCACGCTGTTTTCCTCAACGCTCACTCCGAGCTCAGTCTTTGCGAGAGCGTCAATCTTGTGGGTTTTCTCCGGATTCAGAAGATAGTCCATAAGCTCTATGTCGCGAAGGCTGCCCTGAATGTCTATGTCGGTTGCCTTCGGGGCGGGGGAGGCCGTTGCGGAAAGAGAGTTGCGGAGGAGTTTCCAGGTCTCTTTCAGATTGTAGCCGTATTTTGAGATGCCGGGGTTTTCCAGGATTTGGCGGAATTTTTCAGCGGTATCGGTGCATACGCGGATTTCGCCGTCCGGGGAGCCGTCTGTGCTGCCTTCTGCGCGGCCTTCTGTGCTGTCTTCCGCGCTGCCTTTCGCACTGCCTTTTGCGCTGTCAGTCAGGCCTTCAGGCCTCTTTGAAACCTCCCTCGCCGCCACGGTAAGTCTTTCTCCGTCAAGCACAATGGAGCACTCTCCGCTTGCGGCTGCAAGGGAGCAAACCTCCTGAGCCGAAGCCTCTGAAAATGAAAATTCCTTTTTGGCGTTCTCCCCCGCAGACCCCGAGTAGTCCGCAGGTGCGTCTCCGAGGTATCTTTTCAGAGAGGAAAACTCGTAGAGGTCGAAAAGTTCGAAAATCCGCTTTCCGTAGTGCCCCGTGATTTTCATATCCTCCAGAGGGAACTCCCCGAGGGGGATGTCGGTCTTGATTGTAACAAGAAAACGGCTCAGTGCGATGTGGTCGCGGGCGGCCTCGAAAAGGGCGCGCTGCTTTGGGGTGAGGCTTTCGAGATTGTCGTAGATGCCCTGGACGCTTCCGTACTGGGTGAGCAGCTTCCTGGCTCCCACTTCGCCCACTCCCTTCACTCCGGGCACATTGTCAGAGGCGTCGCCGCAGATGGTTAGGTAGTCAATGACCCCGACGGGGGAGTGTACGCCGTATTTTTCGCAGACCCTCGCGCTATCCCAAAGTTCGTCCTCGCCGCCGGCCTTGCCGGGTTTGAGCTGGAAGACATTCTCGGTGACAAGCTGTCCGTAGTCTTTGTCCGGGGTCACCATATAGACCTTAAACCCTTCTGCCTCAGCCTTTTTCGACATAGAACCGATGACGTCGTCCGCCTCGAACCCCTTCAGCATAAGAACAGGGATGTCGAGCGCGCGGCAAATCTCCGTGAGGGGCTCAAGGGCGTCAATTATAAGCTGCGGAGTGGCGCTGCGGGTGGCCTTGTATTCGGGGTAGGCCTCGTTTCTGAAAGTTCCTCCCGGCGGGTCGAATGAGACTCCGAGATGCGTGGGATGATATTTTTGCGTGAGCTCGAAAAGATATTTCGTGAACCCGTAAAGAATCGAGGTGTCCACTCCCTTTGAATTTATCATAGGATGCGAGAGCAGAGCATAGTACATTTTGAACACAAGCGCGTGTCCGTCAATGAGATAGAGTGTCTTTTCGCTTTCAGCCATAGTGGGCGTTTTTTGTGGTGCGTTCTCCTTAGGCGGTGCTTTTGCTGTGCCGTGGCCCCGGCTGGGAGAATGAATTGAAACCCAAAGGTAATGAAAGTTTCATAAAATCCTCGCAAAAAGTTCCTATATTTGAAAGTTTTTGCGAAAAAGGAGGGGATGATTTCGTGTGGGGGAGGATATTTCCTTAGGATATGGGGCTTTGGCCCATTGCTAAAATTTTGAAATTCAGGATATTATGAAAAAGATAATGCTTACTCTCGCGGCTCTCTCAGTTTTTGCCGCATCGGCCTTCTCGCAGGCTCTCCCGAAAGGCACCGCTGCCGCCTCCGCAGAAGGGGGAATCACAAGTGAAATGCTTGTCGAAATTGCAAAAGGCTACGAAGGCACAGCCTCCGACAAAGCCATCAAAAACGCCCTTGCAGGCACTTCAATCGCAACTCTCGCCGTAAACAGCGAGAACGCCGCTATGATTGACACCCATTTTTCCGACCGGGTGAAGACCAAGGGCATCACCGACCAGAAATCTTCCGGAAGATGCTGGCTTTTCACCGGGCTTAATGTCCTCAGAGCCAAGATGATAGACACCTACGACCTTCCCGAGTTCCAGTTTTCGCAGAACTATGTTTTCTTCTACGACCAGCTCGAAAAGGCAAACCTCTTCCTTCAGGGAATAATTGACACGAGGGACCTTCCTGACGACGACCGTCAGGTGGACTGGCTTTTCAGCAACCCTCTTAGCGACGGCGGGCAGTTCACCGGAGTCGCGAACCTTGTGACAAAGTATGGAATCGTGCCTTCCGAGGCTATGCCGGAGACATTCTGCAGCAACAACACCTCCCAGATGTCGATGGTTCTCAAACTCAAACTCCGCGAGGACGGTCTGCGGCTTCGCGAGTCCTACTACGCTATGGCCTCCAAGGTGCGCCGTCCGAACACTTCGGCGGCTCTCAAGGCCCTCCAGGCTCAGAAAGTTGAGATGCTCCGGGAGGTCTACCGCATCCTTGCCCTCTGCCTCGGCGAGCCGCCTGCAGAGTTCGAATGGACCCGCTGCGACAGCAAGGGAGAGATTGTCTCCACGGAGAAATACACCCCGAAATCCTTCTATGAGAAATATGTGGGCGAGGACCTGAACGGGGGGTATGTTATGGTGATGAACGACCCGTGCAGGGAGTATGGAAAGGTGTATGAAATCGACTATGACCGCCACGTTTATGACGGCCAGAACTGGCTCTATGTGAACCTTCCGCTTGAAAGGATCAAGGAAATGGCCATCGCGAGCATCAAGGACAACACCGCGATGTATTTCTCCTGCGACGTGGGAAAATATTTCAGCCGCACCAAAGGCACTCTGGATCTTAAGAACTACGATTATTCGTCTCTGATGGGGGTTGAGTTCGGGATGAACAAGAAGGAGAGGGTGCAGACCCACGCCAGCGGCTCTTCTCACGCTATGACGCTCATCGCAGTGGACATCGATGCTGAGAGCGGAGAGCCTCGTAAGTGGATGGTTGAGAACAGCTGGGGCCCTGCGGCCGGCTACAAGGGCTGCCTCATTATGACCGACGAGTGGTTCAACGAGTATATGTTCAGGCTGGTTGTCGCGCGGAAGTATGTGCCTTCGGATGTGCTTGAGATGCTCAAACAAACACCTATAAAGTTACCATC
>CAYNDY010000053.1:0-1837 GCA_964396105.1 uncultured Muribaculaceae bacterium | reverse complement strand
ATGTGCCTTCGGATGTGCTTGAGATGCTCAAACAAACACCTATAAAGTTACCATCTTGGGATCCAATGTTCTCCGAAGAGGAATAACTATCCCTCTTCTCCCACCCACACTTTATCGTTAGTCATCCTGTGTGGATTTTGAGGCGGGGAAAAGGGTGATCAGGTAGCCTATCAGGGCGACGCTGACAAATACAAGGAGCAGATCGCTCCACTTCAGAATGACCGGGTAGGCTTCCACAAGGAAACTGCCCGGCATTTTTACAATGCCCAGATGCTGCTGGGCGAGCGCGACCGCAACTCCCACAACGAGCCCTGCGGCAAGTCCCACAAGGGTTATCATCCAGCCTTCGAGGCGGAAAATCCTGCGGATGAGAGAGGGGGTGGCTCCCAGGCTCCGAAGAGTCGCTATGTCGTCCTTTTTCTCAATTATGAGCATCGACAGGCTGCCGAAAATATTGAAGGAGATTATGATAATCATAAAAATGAGAATCATATAGATTGCAGCCTTCTCATACTTCATCATCTTGTAGAGCGACTCGTTCTGCTGGAAACGGTTCTTGACGGTGAACCCTTCGCCGAGCCCCGACTGGATTTCGCGGATAAGATGGCGTGTAACGCTCTTTGACTCCCGCGCTTTCGGGGTGAGGCGCACTTCCACGGCGGAGACTTCGTCAGAGAGCTCGAGCAGCTCCCTCATAGTCTCGATCGGGACAATCACAAGGCTTGCGTCCACCTCGCTGTTGATGCTGAAAACCCCTGAAGGCCAGACTGTTACGCTTTCAAGTGAAGCGGCGGCATTGGCGGCGGAAAACCTCCCTGTGCGCGAAGGAAAATAAAGGTCCACTCCCGAAAGGAAAGCGGGATTTATGCCCATATTGTGCGAAAGCACGGTCCCTACGCAGCAAAGGGGAACATCTCCCCGATGCAGTTTGAACTCTCCCCGGACGATGTGGTCTGCGAGCGTGGATTCTTCCTCATAGATGTTGTCAACCCCCTTCACAAGGGCTGTTGACTGGCGGTTTTCATAAATCGCGAACACATTTTCCTGCAGCACTCCGCAGATGCTCTCCACATCGGGATTCCTGTACAGGGCGTCATAGACCTCTCCCTCCGGGATGAAGTATTTTCCCTCCCGCGGCTCAATCAGAATGTCAGGCTCCACGGTGCTCATCATCCCTTTCACCAGGGAGTCGAACCCGTTGTAGACCGAGAGCACAATCACGAGCGCAGCCGTCCCCACCGCCATTCCGACGGCGCTGATGGCAGAGATGATGTTGATGACATTCTGCCCCTTCCGCGCAAAGAGATAGCGCTTCGCGATATAAAAGTCCAGCCGCATTCTGAGTCTGTAAGAAAAATCCTAAGAGCCAAAAAGTAAATATAAGGATGGAGTGCAAGGCTTGCGTCGAAGATAAAACCGCAGCAACCTTTGGGTTGTGAGGATTTTATCAAGACGCGTAACGCAGCAATCCGCCTTAGATTTACTTTTTGAGAAGCTCCTCGATGTGCTCCACATAGTCCAGAGAAGAGTCCAGATAGAACACAATCTCCGGCACAATCCTAAGCTGCTTTCCCATAGCGTGCCCAAGTTCGCCGCGAAGCCCGCGTGCGCCCTCCTTGAGTTTCCCCATCACTCCCTCGGCCTTCGAGGAAGGAAAAATGCTGACATAAATCTTTGCCACAGAGAGGTCCGAGCTGATTTTCACTCCGCTCACGCTGACCATAGCCCCGTCCCAGGCGGCCATACCCTTGCTGCGGATAATCTCCGCCATTTCCCTCTGTATCTCCCGCGCAACCTTAAGCTGCCGAGTACTTTCGCTATTATTATTTTCCATATC
>CAYNDY010000052.1:6377-11989 GCA_964396105.1 uncultured Muribaculaceae bacterium | reverse complement strand
AGGCGGAGAATCTTCGCGGCAAGCTGCTTATCTGCCAGGGCGCGATTGACGACACCGTCGTCTGGGAGCACAGCCTGAGCTTCATCCAAAGGTGCATCGACCTGGAAATCCCGGTTGATTACTTCCCGTACCCGACCGCCAAGCACAACGTCTTCGGACGCAACCGCATCCACCTGATGGACAAGGTCACGCAGTACTTTGAGGATTATCTATAGAGATAGGTGGTTCCTTTTTTGAGTGACACCTGTCTCAAACAAAAAAGCGCAGAAAGGAAAATCCAGTCTGCGCTTTTTCATTTGTATTTCACTTTACATCCTTTCAGGAAGTTTTATTCCAAGTATATCCATCGCTTTGACGAGAACGCGGGCGAGGGACTCGATGAGGCGGAGTCTCAGGGCGAGTTTCGCCTTGTCCTCTTCGCGCAGAATCGGCGTGTCGTGATAGTACTGATTGAACTCCTTGGCAAGCTCGTAGGCGTAATTTGCTATAAGAGCCGGAGAATGAGCCTCGCCGGCCTCGGCAATCTTTGCAGGGAAAGAGTTCAGAATCTTAATGATCCGCACTTCCTTAGGGCTTAGCTCCACTGTGGCGAGATTGGCGCCCTTGTAGTCGATGCCCTGCTCCGCGGCCTTGCGGAGAATGGACTTTATCCTCGCGTGGGTGTACTGGATGAACGGACCCGTGTTGCCGTTGAAATCGATGCTCTCCTTAGGGTCGAAAAGCATAGTCTTGCGAGGGTCCACCTTGATGATGAAGTACTTCAGAGCGCCGAGCGAAAGCATCTTGAAAAGCGAATCCTGCTCCTCGGGCGACATATTGTCCAGCTTGCCCAGTTCGAGCGAAGTCTCCTTAGCCGTGTTGTACATCTTCTCGATGAGGTCGTCGGCGTCCACCACCGTGCCCTCACGGGACTTCATCTTGCCCTCTGGCAGCTCTACCATACCGTAGGAAAGATGGTAGATGCTGTCCGCCCAGTCGAAACCGAGCTTGCCGAGAATGAGTTTGAGCACCTGGAAATGGTAGTTCTGCTCGTTTCCTACGACGTAGATGAGTTCGTCAAGGCTGTACTCCTCGAACCTTCTCTCGGCCGTTCCGAGGTCCTGGGTCATATAGACCGAAGTGCCGTCGCTGCGAAGAAGAAGCTTCTGGTCAAGTCCGTCGGCGGTGAGATCGCACCACACGGAGCCGTCCTCGTGACGCTCGAAAATGCCCATATCAAGGCCTTTCTGAACAAGGGCCTTTCCAAGAAGATAGGTCTGAGACTCGTAATAGATTCTGTCAAAGGATATTCCGAGGTCGGCGTAGGTCTTGTCGAAGCCCTCGTACACCCAGGAATTCATCTTCTGCCAAAGTGCGCGGACCTCAGGGTCGCCCTGCTCCCACTTCAGGAGCATCGCCTGAGCCTCCTTGAGAATCGGTGCGTTCTTCTCGGCTTCCTCCTCGCTCATTCCACCGGAAACCAGATCCTCAACCTCTTTCTTGTAGAGATTGTTGAAAGCGACGTAGCAGTCGCCCACGAGATGGTCGCCCTTCTTTCCGGAAGACTCCGGAGTGGCGCCGTTCGCTGTCTTGAGCCAGGCGATCATAGACTTGCATATATGGATTCCTCGGTCGTTCACAAGATTGACTTTCAGCACCTTGTGGCCGTTGGCCTCAAGAAGCCGTGCCACTGACCATCCGAGGAGGTTGTTCCTCACGTGCCCCAGGTGAAGCGGCTTGTTGGTGTTCGGCGAAGAATACTCCACCATAATGGTCTTTCCCGTGGAAGGGAGCTGTCCCCAGTCGGCGGCGGAATAAATCCCGGCGAAAGTCTCGTTCCAATAGAGCGTGGAAAGGGAAATGTTCAAAAAGCCCTTTACGCAGTTGTATGCGCCAACTTCCGGGACATTCTTCCCCATCCATTCTCCAAGCGCCGCGCCCGTAGCCTCGGGAGCAAGGTGAGAGATACGCAAAAGAGGGAAAACCACAAGAGTGTAGTCCCCCTCGAATTCTTTTCTTGTTGTCTGCACCTGAAGCGATGAGGCATCGACATCCGCCCCCCACAACTCTTTCACCGCCTCGGCAGCCTTGAGGGCGATCAGTTTTTCCGGTGTAATCATAATCATATCTGTTCTAAAGCATAAAAAGAGGGACTATGAAGTTTCCAACGACTGCATAGACCCTCAAATAATCTATTTAACCGAGATAACCCTTAAGCAATTTGCTGCGGGAATTGTTTTTCAGTTTGCGGATCGCCTTCTCCTTGATCTGACGAACCCTCTCGCGGGTGAGCCCGAACCGCTCTCCGATTTCCTCAAGGGTCATCTCCTGGCAGCCGATGCCGAAGAAAGACTTGATGATTTCCCTCTCGCGCGGAGCAAGAGTCTGGAGTGCGCGCTCGATTTCGCGGTTCAGCGACTCGTTCACAAGGCCACGGTCGGCGTTAGGAGAATCAGGGTTGATGAGCACATCCAGAAGGCTGTTGTCCTCACCCTCCACGAACGGTGCATCCACCGATACGTGACGGCCGGAAACCCTCATAGTGTCTGCAATCTTGTCGCGAGGCACATCTATCATCTCGGCAAGCTCCTCGTTTGAAGGCTGCCGCTCGTTCTCCTGCTCGAATTTCTGGAGAGCCTTGTTGATTTTATTCAGAGAGCCCACCTGGTTGAGCGGAAGCCGGACAATCCTCGACTGCTCTGCAAGAGCCTGAAGAATGGACTGGCGAATCCACCAGACCGCGTAGGATATGAACTTGAATCCACGGGTCTCATCGAATTTCTCGGCGGCCTTGATCAGTCCGAGGTTACCCTCGTTGATAAGGTCCGGGAGGCTGAGTCCCTGATTCTGATACTGCTTTGCAACAGAAACCACGAACCTCAGGTTTGCACGGGTAAGTTTTTCAAGAGCCGCCTGGTCTCCCTTGCGGATGCGCTGGGCAAGCTCCACCTCTTCCTCAACAGTGATGAGGTCTTCCTTGCCAATCTCCTGGAGATATTTGTCCAGCGAGGCCGACTCACGGTTAGTAATCGACTTTGTAATCTTTAGTTGTCTCATATAATTTTGAAAATTTCAATCTAAGGAAACAAGCACCTTCTTGGAAGAAGATGTAAAAATAAACTGCTTCAGTTTAGATTTTTTACTTAAACACAACGTCGAAAGACTTCTGCTCGCCTTCGCGAATCACTTTGACGACGGTCTTGTCTCCCGGATGGAAACTGTTCACTGCCTCCTGAACGGAAGCGGCGCCAGTAAGACGGACATTGCCGATTTCCACAAGCACATCCCCGACCTTCAATCCGGCACTTTCCGCCGCACTGTCTTTCATAATTTCGGTAATATATACGCCATTTACCGAAGAAAGTTTCAAATTATTTGCAATTTCTTCTGTAATAGGGGCCATAGAAATGCCCAGCATAGCGCGGTGAACCGTTCCGTAGTTCATCAGGTCGTCAGCAATCCTCTTCACGATGTTCGAAGGCACTGCGAAGGAATAGCCTGAATATGAGCCGGTCTGGGAGATGATTGCGGTGTTCACGCCCACAAGTTGTCCCTCCTTGTTCACAAGCGCTCCACCACTGTTTCCCGGGTTCACGGCGGCATCCGTCTGGATGAAGGACTCGATTTTGAACTCTCCGGTGGTGTTAGGCATAGAGCGGCCCTTTGCGCTCACGATTCCGGCGGTGATGGTGGAACGCAGGTCATACGGGCTGCCTATTGCAAGCACCCACTCGCCAAGGCGAAGTTTGTCGGAATCCGCAATAGGCACAACCGGAAGGCCCTTTTCCTCGATTTTAATCAGGGCGACATCGGTCGCAGGGTCGGTGCCCACGAGGGTCGCAGGGTAAGTGTGGTTGTTGTTGAGAGTGACATCGATTGTCTTCGCGCCCGCAATGACGTGGTTGTTGGTGACGATGTAGCCGTCCTCGCGGATGATGACTCCGGAGCCGCTGCCCTGCACCTCACGTGAATGAGGAATGCCCTCATAGCCGAAGAAGAAGCGGAAAAGCGGGCCGGCGTTGCTGACAACCTGCTGAGTTGCAGTCACTTTCACATAGACGACGGCGTCCACGCAGCTCTCGGCCGCGAAGGTGAAGTCCGGCCAGTTGTCGTTGCTCAGGTCAACCGTACGGAATTTGACATCGGAAGATGAAGAAACCTGTTCCTCACCTGATGCAGATGAACCGGTGCATTTTACGACGCAGAAAGCCGCAAGAGCACCGCATAAAGCCGAAATTACGGCATAGATGATACCTTTTTTCATATCTAAAATTTTATATCTCTATATACCCCTTCGCTCCGAAAATATGGACGGGAACTTCATCAGAAGTATCTGAATCTTCGAAAAACGAAGGAAAATCCTATTATTTTGCAAAAATAGGAACAAAATCGCCATAAGCGCAAGATATTTTTTCAAAATATATGCCTTTGCCCAAAGAAATTTACTATATTTGTGAGTTGTATGCGCAAAAGGCTCCCTCTCAAGGCCCCGAAGGACGCAATACACTAAAACATTGATAATTATAAACATTTTACATTATGGATTTCATCATATCAAGTTCAGATTTGCAGAAAGCAGTCAACGCCGTTTCCAAGGCAATCCCTGCCAAATCGGCACTCCCAATCCTCGAAGATTTCCTTTTCGAACTCGGACAGGACAGTCTCCGCATCACGGCATCCGACTCGGAACTCACTCTGAGAACGGAAGTTGCGGTGGACAATGTCAAAGAAACAGGAAGGATGACAGTCCCTGCCAAACACATAATGGACCTGCTCAAGGAACTGCCTGACCAGCCTCTGCACATCAGAACCGAGGGCGACAGCTCATTCCTCTGCGCCTGGGCAAGCGGAGAGTCCACTCTCCCCTACCGCTCGGCCGACGACTACCCTGAAATCAAGGGCACCGAGGAGACCGCCGCAAAGCTCACATTCCCGGCCGCAGACCTCGTGGAAGGCATCACAAGCACGATTTACGCCACCGCAGACGATGAAATCCGCCCTGCAATGAACGGAATTTTCTTCGACATCGACACCGACTCCACGACTCTCGTCGCTTCCGACGCCCACAAGCTCATCTGCTACACAAGCGCCGCCGTCTCAGCCTCCGAGAAGTCCTCATTCATCCTCCACAAGAAGCCTGCAGGCATCCTCAAGGGCATCATCGGCAAGGAGGTGGAGAGCGTTGAGATTTCCTACGACCAGAAGAACGCCGAGTTCAAGTTCGGCCAGACCGAAGTCATCTGCCGCCTCGTTGTGGGCAAATATCCGAAATACCGCGAAGTCATCCCTCAGAACAACTCCAACATCCTGAAGATTGACCGCGTGCAGTTCCTCAACACAATCCGCCGCGTCTCAGTCTGCGCGAACAGGGCTTCAAACCACGTGAAACTCGACCTTTCAGAAGGCTCTCTGGAGGTTTCAGCACAGGACCTCGGGTTCTCAATCGCAGCTCACGAGACGCTCGAGTGCAACTACGAGGGCGAGCCGCTCACAATCGGCTTCAAGTCACCGTTCCTCATCGAGATTCTCACCAACTTCAGCTGCGGCGAGCTCGTGATGAAGTTTATGGACGACAAGAGGGCTGCGCTTCTGCTTCCGGGCGAGAACGAGGCCGAAAGAGGCAAACTCTGCGG
>CAYNDY010000052.1:4672-6277 GCA_964396105.1 uncultured Muribaculaceae bacterium | reverse complement strand
GCATCTGCCCATTTTATACAATTATGACACAAAGGAATTTACTGCGCTGTATATGAAACTGCAACTGGAAAAGCCGGTGGTTTTCTTTGACATTGAAAGCACCGGACTCAACATAATTTCGGACTCCATCATCGAACTTTGCTTCGTGAAGGTGCTTCCTGACGGGGAACGCAGGGTGAAAACCTGGCGAATCTGCCCCTGGGACTACGAGAAAGGCTGCCAGAGACCGATAAATCCTGACGCCGAGAAAGTGCACGGGATTCACGATGCGGACCTTGTGAACGAGCCCAAGTTCTATGAGATTGTGGACGAAGTCGTGGAGTGGCTCTCCGACGCAGAACTCGGAGGCTACAACTCCCAGAAGTTCGACCTGCCGCTGCTTGCGGAGGAAATCGAAAGAGCGAAAGTCTTCAAGCACAAGAAGATAGACATCGACCTGCACGCAAAGAAGATGATTGACGCCCAGCTGATTTTCTTCTCCTACGAGCCACGCAACCTCAAAGCCGCCCACCGCTTCTACTGCGGGTGCGACTTCGACAACGCCCACGCCGCCGCGTCTGACATTCAGGCCACGATTGAAGTGCTTGAGGCTCAGCTGGACAAATACGCGGAAGTGAACCCTGACACAGGCTACCCGGCGCTCAAAAACAGCATTCCTTCCCTCTCCAGCTTCGTCAAGACCCGCTATGTGGACTTTGCCGGAAGGCTCATCCTGAACGACAAGGGCGAAGTGGAAGTAAATTTCGGCAAATACAAGGGCAAGACCGCAAGGGAAGTCTATCAGAATGACCCGAGCTATTTCGACTGGGTGGGAAGAAGCGACTTCCTGCTGGACACCAAGAGGGAGTTCGCCCGTCTGAAGGAGCAGTTCGAAGCGGAGCGCAAGAAGCCGCTCAGTGCGAATGAGGCAGCTTCGGCCGCCGAGGCTCTTCAGAATAAATTTGGCTCCGGAAAATTATTTTAGGCCACCCAGACTTGAACACTTACAAACATAAGTAATACACAGAATATGAACATAATCGTCAGACATCTCGACGGAACAGTCACCTGCAGGCCTGACACAAGTTGGGAAAGAGAGAACAAGGACATCTACGCACCCGCCCCGGTGAAGGAGTTTAGGTACGCCCCGGTGCTTTTCGCCCGCATCAGCAAGGCCGGAAAATGCGTGGGAGTTAAATTCGCCGACCGCTACTGGGACGGCTTCAACTACGGAGTCCTTCTTTACGGAGGCATTGCCGACGAGGCTGCCGCAGTGCCCGAGAACGAGCAGGGAGGCACACCCTCACCGCTCCACTGGTCAGAGTGCACCGACCACACCTCCATCCTCCCCTTCCCGCTCTACAACCCGCTGGTGCTCGAGAATGATGACAAGGAGTTCACGCTGAGAAAAAACGGAAAGCTCCTCTACACGACTTCTGAAGGCAGCGCCCTGATGGTCGGCAACGCCATCAGCGAAGCCTCGGAGCTGGTGTCCCTCAGAATCGGCGACATCCTCGCAATTGAGCTTCAGAACCCCGAGGACCTCGAGACCCGCCAGAGCGCCCCGGACGAAGAAAACCAGCAGCCAAGCTGCCTCCTCGAAGGGACGTTCCTCGAAACCGAGAC
>CAYNDY010000052.1:0-4572 GCA_964396105.1 uncultured Muribaculaceae bacterium | reverse complement strand
CATCCCCTTTCGTTTTCACGATGCTTGAAACTTATTTTGAAGCCTCAACAGAAACCTTGCGGAATTCCTTGAAATCCTTCATAAGGTCAAGAGCGTTCTTACGTGCGCGTGCGCCGGCAGCTTTGTTTCCTTTCTCTACCTGTGCTTCTGCGTTCTTCTGAAATTCAGCGATCTCAGCATTGATTTTTGCTACGAGTTCTTTCATAACTATTTGATTTTAATGTTAATTAATCGTTTTCTTTTTCAAAAACTTTTGCAAGATATGGAGAAAATCTTGAACTTGCAAATGTTGGCGGCATTTTTTTGCAATTTAGACCGAAAAATGCGACCTTTGCGAGCGTAAAACGACTAAATTCATTCAAGAATATGAAAATTTCCCCAAAATACAAGCTCCGCTCAATGGCAGGGCAGAATGTTGTCATAATGCAGGGCAGATATGGCGGCGATATGACAAAGATTATATCCCTCAACGACAGCGCGGCTTTCCTCTGGAACAAATTCCAGGGAAGGGAGTTCACATCGGACGAAGTCGCTGATGCGCTCGTGGAAGAATATGAAATTGAGAGGGAAATCGCATTGAAGGATGCCGAAGCCTGGTGCGCGAAACTTTCTGAAAACGCCCTTGTGGAGGAATAGCCGTGGCACAGGAGAACACAAAAGGCGGGATTGACCTTTCACTCGCCGGCTTCCGCTTCACATTCGAGGGGCAGAACCTTTGCGACTTCATCCTCGCAATGCCGTTTTTCCGTCCGTTCAGGCTTGACCTGAGCCAGGGGAATATTCTCGGCTGCCCGGACAAGACCCAGTTTACAGTCAGGGAGGACATCTCTGCGGAGGAGGCCCAGACGCTCAGAAAGGAGTTCGAGGGGAAAGAGGCATTCTTCGACGTTTCATTCGAAGACATCGTCTGCAAATTCTTCCGCGAGGGAAACCGGATCCTTTTCAGGATGAACGAGGAACACTCCGGCCTGGAGCTTTGGGAGGAATGGGAAATTGGGGCTGACACGCTCAGGACATCCGTTGTGAGAGCAACGGCCACTATGTACCGCTATGCGCTCTGGACCGCAGTCAACTTCTTGCTTCTGAGCCACAAATGCCTCGCCATCCACTGCTCGGTCAATGTCTTCGACTCTAGGGAGGCAGTCGCATTTCTCGGCGAATCCGGCACAGGGAAAAGCACCCACACGAGGCTTCTTAGGGAAAGATACCCCCAGGAGGCGCGCCTTCTTAACGACGACAGCCCGCTTGTGAGGGTGATGGATGACGGAGAAGTTCTGATTTACGGCTCGCCGTGGAGCGGAAAGACCCCTTGCTACAAGGCCGAGGCCTATCCCCTCAGGGCTTTTGTGCGGCTGAGCCAGGCTCCATACAACAAAATCCGACCGCTCGGACCGCTCCAGGGAATCGGAGCTCTGCTTCCGTCGGCACCGCCTGCACTGAACTACCAGGAGGAAACCTCCGACCAGCTCTGCGAATATATTTCTGATGTGTTGGAAAAAGTCTCTGTCTGGGCGCTTGAATGCCTCCCGAACACAGAAGCGGCGGAGCTATCGCACGACACCGTGCTCCTCCGCCGTTCTTGAGCCAGCTATGGGAATCGAACCCACGACCTTCGCGTTACGAATGCGATGCTCTACCGACTAAGCTAAACTGGCTTTCTCCTCAATCCCCTGCGGGAAAGGGACTGCAAAGATAGTAAATTTTATTGAATATCGCCTCCTGCAGGTAAATTTTGAAGCAAGAGCGCTTTATAAAGGAATAATTCCTATCGGGATATGACAAATTCAGACATTATTATAATAGGAGGAGGCGCTGCCGGGCTTATGGCGGCCGTAGGAGCAGGGAGTGCAGTAAATGAGGCTTCCCCGTCAGAGGGGGCAAAAGACAACGAAAAGCCAACGGGGGCACGACGCCCGAGGGTTGTAGTTCTTGAAAAAATGCCCCGCGTGGGACGAAAGATAATGATAAGCGGCAAGGGGCGATGCAATTTCACCAATGCCTCCCCCTGGAGCGAATTTGCCCCGCACATCCATCCCAAGGCCGATTTCCTCAAACCCGCCTACTATGCCCTCCCGCCGGAAAAGTTAATTGAAATGTTTGAAGCTGAGGGAGTTCCGTGCGTAGTGGAAAGGGGCGACAGGGCGTTCCCAGAGTCCCACAGGTCAGTGGACATTGTTGACGCACTGCTGGAGATGGCCCGAAGGAGCGGCGCCGAGGTCATCACCGGCTGCACCGTGGAGGATATTGACCGCAACGCCGACGGGGAATTCATACTGACGACTTCCGAAGGGGACTTCATAGCCCCGAAAATAATCATAACAACCGGAGGACTCTCCTACCCCACAACGGGTTCCACAGGCGACGGACTGCACTGGGCAAAGGAGTTTGGGCACAGGATTTCGCCTCTTTTTCCTTCCCTCACGGCCCTCGTGCCGAAAGGATATAAAATCGAGGGCGAGAAGGCCGCAGGGGCTCATTCCGCCACCCTTGAGGAAGCAGGAGTGCTTGAAAAAGAGGAATACAAGGGCCTCAAAGGGCACATTGACAGGGCTACACCGCTCACCGACTGGGGAAAGTCGCTTGAAGGGGTGCATCTTGAAAACGTAAAAATCAGCCTCGAAGTTGACGGGAGCACTATCTCGGACGAGTTCGGAGACCTTGACTTCACTGACGGGGGCATCGAAGGCCCGATCGGGTTCAAGGTTAGCCGCAAGGCCGTGTGGGCCATTGTGAACGGGGCGAAAGTCGGGGTGAGGATTGACCTGAAACCCGCCGTGGAAGCCCAGCAGATAGAAAGACGGATAGACGAACTGTGGAAAGAGATTGAAAGGGACCCGAGAAGCTACTCCGTAATCCGTGGCCGCAGAGTCCTCAAATCCTACAAGGACCGTTTTGCCGTACTTCTCACGAAACTTCTCCCGAAGGAACTAATCAGGGGCTTTGTCGCCTCAAACTCCGGGCTTGACAGCCGCAGTCTTGGCAAGGCGCTCAAGGGTTGGAAACTCCCTCTATCGGGGTTTGTTGGCTATGAGCGGTGCGTTGTCACCTCCGGCGGAGTCGCCCTTGAGGAGGTGGGCAAGAAAGATCTTCAGTCGAAGGTGGTCCCGGGGCTCTATTTCGCCGGGGAGGTGCTCAATCTGGACGCCGACACCGGCGGATATAACCTCCACACGGCGTTCTGCACAGGCTATCTTGCCGGTCAGTCCGCCGGAAGATGCTGACCCATCCTTTTATTCAACGCCCCCTGCACAAACACCATAATTTACAATGATTATGAAAAAAATCTCGATACTCATCCTTGCGGGCCTTCTCTGCCCGCTTTTTCTGCTTGGCGCGGACATCGACGCCGCCAAAGAGAGATGTCAGAAAATCACCTTGAAAGACCAGGGTCTGGAAAGAGAGGCCTGGCTGTATATCCCCAAAACTCAGGGGGACACTCCCCTGCCGCTTGTCGTCGTGCTTCACGGCTATGGAGGACTCTCTCTCAACGGCGGTCTGCGCTTTTTCGACCTTGCCGACTCTGCGGGATTTGCAGTCTGCTGGCCTCAGGGCGCGAAGGACGGAAAGGGCAAGAACTGCTGGAATGTGGGCTACCCCGCTCAGGAAGGCTACAGGATTGACGACGGGGCGTTCCTCAAAAAGCTTATAAAGAAGCTCCGGAAAGAGTACGGAGTGAGCGGGAAGAATGTCTTTCTGACGGGTATGTCAAACGGAGGAGAGATGTGCTACCAGATGGCCGTGCAGCACCCGGAGCTTTTCTCCGCCTTCGGCTCCATAGCGGGCCTCACCCTCACCTGCCTTGACACTCAGTACACACGCCCGGTTCCGTTCCTGGAAGTGCACGGGACCGAGGACAGGACCTCGGAGTGGAACGGGGACCCCGAGAATAAAGGCGGCTGGGGCGCATACCTTGCCGTTCCGCTTGCCGTGGGAAGAATTGTCGCGGCGAACCGCTGCGTCACAGAAAAACTGACAAGAGTTCCGTCATTCCAGGGCGAAGTGCTTCTGCACCGCTACGAGGGCGGGCTCCCGGCCTGGGAAGGCGGCCCCGCGGCAGATGTCCTTCTCTACGAGGTGAAAGGCGGAAACCACAGTTGGTCCGAAAAATTCATCCCCACCTGCGACCTCGTCTGGGACTTCTTCTCCCGCTACCTCCGTCCGGAAACGAAATAGAGCCGGCTGCGGCAATTGAGCAGGGAAATGCTAAGCAGCCAAAATGAATAAAGGCAGGTCATCGATAAAATTGATGCCTGCCTTTTTCAGACGCTTGCGGTCATAGACCTTTTTTGACTTGTGGGAAAACGGATTTACGGATAATTTTGTAAATTTGTGAGTTGTCACAAAAAAAGACAACTTCGGATTATGATTAAAGACATCGCACTGGTCGCTCACGATTCCCGCACGGCGGACTTCATCATAACATCATACCTCTTCAAAGACCCTGACTATCAGCGCATAATCCCATCCTGCATAGAATCCTACAAGACCAGGAAACTATAACTTACAGCTAAATATTACTTTTTACCTCGTTTCTGATTGCTTCTTTGAGATAAACAGACGGAGTTCTTCCTT
>CAYNDY010000051.1:0-12108 GCA_964396105.1 uncultured Muribaculaceae bacterium | reverse complement strand
CGAAGGCTGAGGCTGAAGCGCTGTTCCTCCCCAGTCTGCTCCCGGAGCACCTCCTTCAGCACATCCAGCCCGTCCCGAAAATAACCGTCGTAGAGCGCCTTCTGGGAAAGCACAGTGTCCAGGCTCTCGAGAAGTTCGCCGTTTGCAGGCTCATTCCCCCGGCAACCGGGGAACAGGGCTAAAGCGCCGATTATCAGAATGATATATGTTCTAATTTTCATCCGTATCACAATTATGCGGTTTTCAGCGCACAAATTTAAGAAAAAGGGGCGACTAAAAGCCATTTCTGACTTCGGGCCGCCCCAGAATTGTCATTGAGATGTTTTACTGCAGTTTCTTGAAGTCAATCGTCACGTTGAACTTGTTGTCGGAGAGTTCGGAGCAGTTGGAAACCGTCATCCTGTAGGTTGCGCCCTCTTCGAGTTTTACGTTGTCTGCAAGAAGAATGTTGTCGTTCTGCTTAATGTACTTCTTAGCCTCGTCGGTAAGGGTAACCGTCTTGTACTCTGCTCCCCAGCCTGCCTGGCCGAAGAACTTGAAGGAAAGATAGTCCGTCCTCCAGCAGTTGCCGACCATATCCGTGGATTTCTCGTCGGCTACAGCCTTTCCGGTGAACTGGTAAACTCCGTCGCTTATCTGCGCGAGGGTCACGAGCATACCGTTCTCCCAGCCGAACTGCTTAGCCATCATCGGGTAGCCTATTCCGTATCCCATACAGGTAATCGCCTTCTCGGCGGCGTAGGTTGCCGCAGAGCCGTCAGACTTCACGTGGCGGACAATTACATACTTGCCCTCGGTGTTGATTTCAAAAGAGTAGTAGCCAGAAACCGCGTTGAAAGTAAGTCCGGCGTCCGTCTTGGTGAAATGGTCCGCATCGAATGTCCAGCCGCTGAGATCCCCGAACCCTGAGAGACTGAGAACGCTGTTCTGCTCCACCTTGGCTGCCGCAACCTTGTAAACTGAAGCGGTGGAAGTTGCCGCGGCCTTCACTCCGTTCACCCTGAAGTCAATGGCGGCCGAGAGTTTTGCGGCAGAGATGCCTCCCGTGAGGTCAAGCGTAAAGCAGTAGCTCCTTCCGGACTCAACCGAGGCAACCTTGATATTGCCCGAACTGCTCACCGTGAAGGCCGAGCCAAGATCAGTTGAGGCGAAGCTTGTGAACTCTTTGCCCCAGCCCTTCTGGCCGAAGAACTTGATTTCGCCCGAAGTGGCGTTGAGCTGACCCGGGACGGAAAGTGTGAACTGATAAACCTTGTCGGAAACCTGAGCCATAGCGTAAGCTCCTGCAGTGGTGTTCCAGCTGTAGCCGATTGAAGGCTTTCCGAAGTTGGCTCCGATTACCCAGACTGCGCCTGCCCCGTCGTCAGAAAGACTGAGAGTCGTGCTCTCGTCCTTCATAGGCTCAACCTTAATCCACTTTTTCTCAATGTTGTAGTCCAGCCTGTAGAGCCCGTCCACGGCATTGAAAGTCACCTTATTTGAAGCGAAGTCAACCGTGAAGAAATCAGGGTCGAAGTTCCAGGTGGAAATGTCCACGAACTGGGCGAAATCCATCTCCTGACCTTGAGTAAGATTCACGCAGGTGGCACTGAAAGCGGCCCTGTCGAGGTTGAGAGCGATAGTGTGGATGGTTCCGGGAAGGAACTCCTTTGCCGATGAGGCCGTGAATACATAAATTCCCTTGTCGGTTGTCACCTTGTAAGAGGTGGAAGCCGATGTGGCAGGGAGAAGGCCGAGATAGATTCCCTTGGCGTCATCCTTCGAGGTTATTCCCGTAAGGTCCAGCGGAGCGGTAAGAGTGACCTTTGCAGTTTTTGCCCCGTAACTTCCCGCCGCCTCGGTATTTCCCTCGTTGGTCCAGTAGACAGTCGCTGTCCGGTTTCCCGCGATGACTGCATCAGAAGTAATGGAAACTGACTTCACCTGGTCGGTTTTCCCCTCTGAAGAATAGACGAGGAAACGCGCAAGAGAAGAAATCATCCTCATAGAAGCTGAATACGAGGGAGCATCGGTACTGAGGTCTATTGGAGCGGAACCCACCGCAAGAAAAACTGTTGTGTCACTCTTCCCCGCCTCAGCCTGAGTCTGTTCGGTGGAAACGTTGAATGCGAGCGTAACGCTCTCTGAAGCAAACTTAGCGGTAGCCGTTGAAGGATAGTAGGCAAGAAGCTTTGTTGCGCCCGTGCTTACTTCGCCTGTGAATGTCGCCCTGCCGTCCGTTGCGACATTAAGAGCAGTGGAAGCCGAACTGCTCCCCCCGTTGTCTGCAAGGCCGAGTTTTTTAGCATCGGAAGACGCGTCCCACTGAAGTCCCCGTCCGTCCTCCCAGGTTGCCTTGGATGTGGCCGGGGAGTCATACGTGATGATGACTTCAGGAGAGATGGAGACGGTTCTTTTGGCTCCGTCCGAGGCCGGAGAATCCAGTTTTTCAGAACACCCGGAAAGTATGCCGAGCATCGCCGCAAGGGCGGCGACCCCGATTTTCATTGTTCTTTTCATAGTCCCATCCTCCTATTCGAATTCACCGTCATAAACGCTGTTAACAGAAAAATCCGGAGAGGACTCATCGCCGTCTTCCCATTTGCCTGACGATGCAAAACCGCTTTCCATTCCAAACGGAAGGGCCTCAATCTCCGGAGAGACGTACCCTTCGGGGCATCTCTCCGGCTGATTCAAATCAAACATTTTCATACGAAATTACAATTTCTTGAAGTCGATTGTCACATCGAACTTGTTGTCGGAGTTAAGAGCGGAGCAGTTGGAAACCGTCATCCTGTAGGTTGCGCCCTCTTCGAGTTTTACGTTGTCTGCAAGAAGAATGTTGTCGTTCTGCTTAATGTACTTCTTAGCCTCGTCGGTAAGGGTAACCGTCTTGTACTCTGCTCCCCAGCCTGCCTGGCCGAAGAACTTGAAGGAAAGATAGTCCGTCCTCCAGCAGTTGCCGACCATATCCGTGGATTTCTCGTCGGCTACAGCCTTTCCGGTGAACTGGTAAACTCCGTCGCTTATCTGCGCGAGGGTCACGAGCATACCGGTCTCGAAACCGAACTGGCTTGCCATCATCGGGAAGCCGATTCCCCAGCCCATACAGGTGATTGCCTTCTCGTCAGCGTAGGTTGCGGCCTTGCCGTCAGACTTCACGTGGCGAACCACCACATACTTGTCCTTGAGATTAAGCTCGAATGAGTAGTAGCCGGAGACTGCATTGAACTTCAGGCCCGTTGTGGTGAGGGAGAAGTGGTCGGCGTCGAATGTCCATTCGGTAGGGTTGTCGATGCCTGAGTAGGTTATGATGCTGTTCTGCTCAACTTTCGCTGCCATAACCTTATAGACATTTGCGGAAAGCTTGGTGGCTTTCACGCCGTTCACGGTGATGTCAAGACCGGTCACCTCCACCTCAACTTCCTTGTAGGAAAGTTTCGCGGCGTTGATTCCGCCCGTAAGGTCCAAAGTGAACTGATAGCCCTTGCCGGACTCGATGTCGCCGACCTTGATGTTTCCGTCAGAAGTCATCGTGAATGCGGTGCCGAGGGAAGTCGAAGAGTAATTGGAGCTCTTGAACTCGATGTCCCAGCCCTTCTGGCCGAAGAACTTGATTTCGCCGGAAGACAGGCTCAGCTGGCTCGGAACGGCGAGAGTGAACTGATATACCTTAGGAGAAATCTGAGCCATTGCGTATGCACCGTCCTCGGTGTTCCAGCTCGGGCCGATTGAAGGCTTTCCGAAATTGCTTCCGATTACCCAGACTGCGCCTGAACCGTCGTCGGAAAGGGAGAGGGTCGTGTTCTCATCCTTCATCGGTTCAACCCTGATCCACTGGTTCTCGGAATCATAGTTCAACGCATAAAGTCCGTCCACAGCATTGAAGGTAACGGTCCCGGCGGTCTTGTCGAGAGTGAAGAAATCGGTGTCGAAATTCCAGGTCTCCACATTCACGATGCTGCCGAATTCCATCGTCTGGCCCTGCTTGAGGCTGACGCAGGAGGTAATAGGACCGGAGGCTTCGCCGTCGGTAGGAGTTGCGGTCATATTGAGAATATCCACAGCAACTGTGTATTTTCCGGCGATACCCGTTCCAAGTGGAACCAGGTCGGTTTTCTCTGAAGAAAGAGCGGAGCCGTCCCAGCCGAGCTTTATGGTTTCCCCCTCATCTCCGAAGGCAGGGGTCACCACATTCGCGTTAACGTATGCGGGGAAAGTCGCCGTAAGGGAGTAGCTGTACTCGTCAACCTTTGGAAGGGTGTAGGAAGTGCCGTCTGAGGTGACAAGATAGATTTCGTCGAAATTAGGACGCTCCAGCGCCACATCGAGAGTTTCAGTGGTGGTGCCGAGTCCCACATTCTGGGCGGCGATCACAAGCTGAGCCACTCCGTCGCCGACCTCAGCCAGGAGCGGCGCGCAGAGAGAGATTTCATACTCGCCCTGGGTGGAAGCCCTGAGGGAGGTGGAAGCGACTTCAGTCTCGCCGTAGTAAAGGCTGGCCTTGATGGTTGAAAGAGCGAATGAAGCGTCGGTTACATTGAGTTTCGCCTTCACCTGCGCTCCCATATAAGTGGACTCCGTGCTGGAAATGACTTCAACATCCGGTCCCTTGTCGGCCTTGGTGAAAGTCTGAGCCTTCTGGCAGGAAAGGGCCGCGAGAGCGGCGACGCCGAAGACTGTTGCATTTATAAGTATTCGTTTCATATCTTATTGATTATTAGTATTCTACTATTTATTTGTCAGTCCAGATTGAAGATGCCAGGCACTTTGCCGGAATCTTCATAGTGGCAGTGTAGTTGGCGGCGCCGAAAACGATGGTCTGCGCGTCTGAGGACTTGTTGCAGACAATCACTCCGATTGTGCCGTCGGTGTTCTTGTACATCTGAATTTCCATATCTGACGGCACCTTGTAGCTGGTGATGGTCATCTTGCGCGCACCAGGTTTAATCACGGCGCTCGCGTGAGCCACATTGTACCACTGGGAATTCTTCGTGATTGTGTGGTAGTCTGAAGACTGGATGGTCACTCCGCCGTAGCAGGTCTTGCAGGAACCGTTGTTCGGACTGTAAGGCTTGTTGTTCTCGTCAAGCATCACGTTCCAGAGCGTCACGCCCATTCCTCCGCGGGAAAGAGTGCCGAGGAAAATGGAAGAGAAGTCGTTGAGAAGGCAGGAGGAGAAATTGTAGTTCCACGAGCCGATCGAAGCCTCGGTGAAGTAGATGTCCTTGTCCGGATAGGCCGAGTGGATGTTGTCCAGTTCGGAAACGTCTCCGCTGTAGTTATGCCAGGCTGAGCCTGCAGCCCACTGGGAAGCCTCGCTGTCGGCATAGATGTTCAGAGGATAGTTCCTCTGGTCGTCCTTGCCGTCGTAGTTGTAGTTGTGGTCGAAAAGAAGAATCTTCACATCCGAAAGCCCGGCATTCTTCATCGCAGGCCCCAGAACCTTCAGGAAATCCCTCTGGTCCTTCCACGACATAAACATAGACATTGAGTTGCCGTGGTTGAGAGGCTCGTTCTGCATTGAAATCGCATAGATGTCGAACCCTTCACTGCGCATAGTCTGCACCCATTTCACGAAATAGGTTGCATAGTCGCTGTAGCAGGAAGGCTTCAGACGGCCGCTCGTCCAGGAGTCGTAACCGACTTCGAGAACAAGGGAATTGTCACCCTCATAGCCGTAGTAGGTGCCTCCCTTCATCCACTTCGGGCAGGACCACGGAGCCGCGATGATTTTCACGTCAGGGTTGATCTTGTAGATTTCCTTCAGCACCGGGAAAAGATAGGTCTTGTCCTCGGAAGGAACCGCGAAATTGCTGATTCCCTTGGTGTCGCACCAGGTGTAGGGCCCGTTAAGGCTGAAGTCCGACCCTCCGATGCTGACCCTGATGAGACTGGAGCCCAGCCCCTCTTTCTTTGAAAACATCTCCTTGAGGAATTTCGTCCTGTCGCTCTGGGACATCTTCATAAGATTGTAGCAGGAACCCGTCGTGAAGGCGAATCCGAACCCGTCCACCTCCTTTGCGGAGGCGTCCTCGGCGAATTTCACCTGATTCGGGCTCATACTCCCGGCCTTGGAGAATTTGGAAGTGCTTTTCTTGAAGAGCTGACTTCCGTCAGCGGTCGTGACGTATGTAGTCACATCGCTGGTGAGGACAATCGGCTTGTCCGGAGTTGTCTCCCCTCCGGTCTCTTCCTCCGCGCTGTCGGAAATGGCCGTGCTGCAGGCTACCGGCAGTGCGAAGAGAAGACATACAAATAAACTTTTGATATTCATTGACATAGTAAAAACGGATTAATATCCAGGATTAGGCTTAAGACTCGGGTTGTTGTCCATTGCTGTCTGAGGGATAGGCATAAGGACTGTCTCCTCAGTGAGCGGGAGACGGGTCTGCCAGTAGGAATCCTCCTCAGGCATAGCGTCGTGGACTGCCTTCGCCCTGTCAAAACCGTGGCGGAGAAGGTCGTAGAAGCGGAAGCCCTCGAACGCAAGCTCAAGCCTTCTCTCGTGAAGTACGACGTCTATGGTCTCGTCCGCCGTGGAAGGAACGCTGACGCTCTTAAGCCCCGCGCGGGTTCTGATTTTGTTCACATATTCAATCGCTCCCGCGAGGTCTCCCGTCTCTGCAAGCGCCTCTGCGTGAAGAAGATAGATTTCTCCAAGACGCATAAGGATTATGCTGGAGGCGTTCGTAGGCACCTTGTGCATAAACTTGTAGGCGCTGCCAGGGTAGTAGTTGGACCATGAGGCCGCGTCCTCGCAGATGCAGGCGTTCATCCTCTCGGTGTCCCCTTCTTTCTGGTAAGCTGAGATGAGGTTGCGCGAAGGAGTGATCCACTTGATCCAGGAGTAGCTGTCGGAAGGGTTGTAGGCGTTGCGGTGGAACATCATCCACACCCAGTTTCCGTTGCTGCGGGTGTAGGTGACCTCGAAAATGGACTCAGAGGTGTTGCGGGTGGCATCTGTCTCGTCGTAGGCCCACATTGTTCCGTATTTCGGGACAAGGCTGTAGCCCATTCCCTCGATGGCCGCGCAGTGCTCCGCAACCTTGCTCCAGTCGCGGCAGGTGGCCTCGGCATAGATCCTTGCGAGCATTCCGTGAGCAAACCCTTTTGTGAATAGCATTTTGTTCGTCGGGTCCATATCGGGAGCGTTCTCGCAGGCATACTCGAGTTCGCCGATAATCTGCTTGTACACATCTGCGCGGGCGGTGCGGGCAGGATAATACTCATAGTAAACCTCATTGATATTCTCCGCGGTGATTGCAGGCGGGATTGTGTTCACAAGAGGAATGTCCCCCCAGATCTGAGACATCTGGAAGAGGTTCCAAGCCCTCCAGCAATAGGCCTCGGACTTCCACTGGGCGTACTCCTCATCGGTCATATCCGGGTCGGAAGCCTTGATGCGGTCGATGTTGCAGATTATGTTGTTGGCGTTGTTCACCTGCTCCTGATACCAGTCCCAGTCTCTCTTGACATTCTTGTTCTCGCCGTCCTGGGTGTTGGCCTCGATTGCCATCAGCTCAGCCGTTCCCGGGTTTCCGCCGTAGGCGTTGTCGGCGCGGCACTCGTTATAGACCAGCCAGTCGAGATAGCCTTTTTCCTGAATGTCCTTCACCCAGGAGCTGTAGATGGCGTCGCGAAGACCCTCCATATCCGCTCTTGTGGAATACTGGGACTCTGAACCCGAGTCAGTATCCACCTTTACATTTCCTTCGTTGTAGCTCGTAACCGGATAAAGATCCAGATTGCAGGAAACCGCAAGAAGGGAAAGCGTCAAAAGTATATATATTCTCTTCATAGTTCCACAGTGTTTAGAATTCAACATTTACTCCGAAAAGCACGGTCTTCACGCAAGGATATGTTCCCCAGTCGATACCCATATTCGTCGCCGAAGTGTACTGGCTCATTTCAGGGTCGTAGCCTGAGTACTTGGTGAGAGTGAGCATATTGTCAAGGGTTATATATGGACGGATGCGTGAGATGTGGGCCTTCCTGAGGGCCGGATGGGTTATGTCATAGGCAAGAGTTATGTTCTTGACCTTCAGATAGGAGCCGTCCTCGACCCAGCGGGTGGAAGCCTTGAGGTTGTCCAGTTCGCCGGCCTTAGGAATGTCGGTGACCTGTCCCGGAACCCTCCAGCGGCGAACGACGTCCTTAATCTGGTTGGAGCCGTTGTACATACCGATCATCTCTATCTTGGAAGCGTTGTAGATGTCGTTTCCGACGGATGAAGTGAGCAGGAAGTTCAGGCTCAGGCCCTTCCAGCTGATGGTGTTGGTCATACCGGCCGTGAACCACGGGTTGGCGTTGCCGATGTAGTGCTTGTCGGAAACATTGATTTTTCCGTCGCCGTTGATGTCCTCGTAGATAACCATACCGGTCTCGGGGTCAACGCCCTGGGCGGTATATCCCCAGAAGCAGGAGAGCGGCTGACCCGGGGTCATCCTCACCACATACTCGCTCAGAGCCTCGGAGGTCTGGGTGTAGTAGTAAACCTGCTGGAGAGCGAGTTTCTCAAGACGGTTGCGGTTGGTGGAGATGTTGAAGTCGGTGGTCCATTTCCAGTCTTTTGCGTCGATGTTCACGCTGCTTATCGCAAGCTCAACTCCCCAATTTGACATCTCGCCCTCGTTGCGGTAGATTGAAGGGTTAGGAGAAGGAAGCGGAACTGACATAAGAAGGTTCTTCGTGTACTTGTAGTAGCCGTCAAGGGTCACTGAAAGCCTGCCTCCGAACATAGACCAGTCCACTCCGACATTGGCCTGGGAAGTGGTCTCCCAGGTGAGGTCCTTGTTTCCGATGTTGCTCTTGGAGCCGAGCGTTGGCACTGCGTCAGCGGTTGTGGAGTTGGTCCAGTCGTAGTAGTTGGTGGAGTACATCTGCACCCACGCGTAGTCGTCGAGACCGGACTGGTTACCCTGCTGTCCCCAGCCTGCGCGGATCTTCAGGTCGTCAATCCAGGTGACTCCCTTCATAAAGTCCTCGCCGCTGAGCCTCCAGGCTGCGGAAACTGACGGGAAGAAACCCCAGCGGTGGCCCGGAGCAAGTTTTGACGAGCCGTCAGCGCGGAAGTTGGCGGTGATGTAGTAGCGGCTGTCATAATTATATGACACGCGCGCGAGGTAGGACATAATCGCCCACTTTGAATACCCCTGGCTCTGCCCCCTGAGGCCGCCCTTGTTACCTCCGTTGATGCCGAAAAGGACACCGTTGTAGTCAGTGGAGAAGTAGCTGCGGGAGCCGCTGAGGTTCTCCCAGCGGGAAGTTGTCGCCGAGGTGCCGGCCATAGCCTCGAAATTGTGCTTGCCGCCCCAGGTGTTGTTGTAGGTGAAGATGTTGTCATAGACCATCCTCAAATCGTCGCTTCTGGTTGAAGATGCCTCTCCGTGCTGAGTACGGCCGTGGGAGGTCTTCACAGGGTCGAGGAATGAGTAGTCGTGCACCCAGCGGCGGTCCATAGTCACGGTGGACTTGAACTGGAAGGTCGGATGGAACTTTATTGTCGCGTGCCCTGTGAGGAGCAGACGGTCGGTCTGAGTGTAGTTGTTCTCGGTGCGGGCGAGGTTCTCGGCAGGAGTGGTGAGGTTGGCTCCGTAGAACTCGGTCCAGTACCAGTTAGGATTGGTTTCGCTCCAAGTCTTGGCGTAGGTCGGAGTGTTGATCACGGAAAGCACGACGCCTGCGCGGTTGGAGCCCGTTCCGGAGATGATTCCGTTATTCTTGTAGTGGGAGAAAGCGACATCCGCGCCGACATTGAGCCATTTGAAGAGGTCGGAGTCGAAGTTCGCCTTCACATTTATCCTTTTGTTGTAGGCAACCGGAAGAACACCCCTTTCGTCGGTGTAGCCGCCGCTGATGTAGTAGCGGGACTTCTCCGTGGCGTCGGAAACTGAAAGCTGGTAGTTCTGGTTGATTCCGGTCTTGTAAGTCTCTTTGAACCAGTCGGTTTCATCCTTGAGTCCTTCAGGGACGGTGACTGTGCCGATTTCGCTCATAAGGTCGCGGTACTCGTCCACATTGAGCACATCGTAGGTTCTGACCACATTGGAAAGGCCCACGGAAGCGTTGAGGCTGATCTGAGGGCCGCGGCTCTTCTTGCCCTGTTTGGTCGTGATGAGCACGACTCCGTTGGCTGCGCGCGAGCCGTAGATGGCTGCGGAGGAGGCGTCCTTGAGGATCTGCATATTCTCGATGTCCTGCGGGGAGAGGTATGCGATTGCATAGTTTCCGGTTCCGACCGGCACTCCGTCAACGACATAAAGCGGGTCGTTGGAGGATGCGATGGAGGACGCTCCCCTGACTCTGACGGTCATACCGCTGCCAGGAAGTCCGCTGGTCTGCTGGACGGTAACTCCGGCAACCTTTCCCTGAATGAATCCGGAAGTCTCGGTGATAGGCCTGAGGGCCATATCCTCGTTGGAGACGGTGGAGACTGCGGTGGTAAGGTCACGCTTGCGGACAGTTCCGTAACCGATAGCTACGACGGCGTCAAGCGCGATGGCCTCTTCCTCGACAGTGGCGTCAATCACAGCTCTGTCCCCGACAGGGACGGTGAGTGTGCGGTAGCCGAGAGAATCGAACTCGAGTACGGCGGAGGGAGAAGAAACATTTAAGGTGTAAGCGCCTTTGGAGTCAGTTACGGTACCGTTCTGTGTACCTTTTTCCATAACTGTCAATCCCGGGAGAGGATACCCCTGCGAATCGACCACGGTGCCTTTGACGGTGTGTTGCTGTGCGAGGGCCGACAAAGCGGTGGCAAGCAGCAAAACCATAGTAAGACATTTTCTCATACGGTTTGATAATTAGTGCGTTATTATTTGGTCCTTTGCCGGCGGGCTCAGTGGGGAGCATTTCACTCTCCCTCCAGGGGCCCGTCCTTCCCGCTCAGCCACAACAGGCTCTTCGGGGAGTTCGGCAGGACAAAGGTAGATATTTTGAACATCGGTTGTCCCTCTCGGAGTTCTGAAGTGGACATTTTGAGGGACATCTTTCCACATTAGACTAAAAATCAAGCGGTTAGAAAAAGGTTTGAAGTGGAAAGAAGTGGACCGCGAGTGGGAACTTCAAGCAGATTTTTACAGTCTTTACAAAAAAAAGGCTGCAGGTCGTTTGACCTGCAGCCTCCAAAATGTATCTCAAAAGAGTGAGACCTAGGAAATAGGAGTTTACTTTTTAGTAGCGACTGCGCTAAGTTTTTCGCAAAGCTCGTCAAGCTTCTCAAACATCTCCTTGCGTACAGCGGCGAAATGCGCTGAAGGTTTCACGCCCTCTGCAGGGTGGTTGACCTTGTCCTTGAGGTCGTTGTAGAGGTCTACCGCCTCGTCAACTATCTTTGCAAGCTCCTCGGCGTTCTTTGACGGGTTAAGTGCTGCGAAAAGAGTGCAGTCGTCAATGAATTCGCCGACGAAATACTCAATGTCTTTCTTTACAACTCTAAGATTCATAATAAGTTATATTAAAAATTAAAACAATTTCCTTTCAAATCGTCCCGCAAAGGTAACACTATTTTTGCAATTTAAGAAATTGCAAAAAAGTATGCGGACAAGACCGGCGCATCAGCGCCGTGCGAAGTCTTCGAAGGGAGGGGTTGGCTGATAGGGAAGATGGAGCACCACTTCCCCTACAGAGGGGACGGGAGGGGTGTATATAAGGGGCAGACCGCTTTTTATTTGCGCTCCGCCAGATGCTTCTCCCAGGCCCAAGCCGAAGCAAGCGTGTCTTCCACGCTGCGCTCTGCCTTCCAGCCCAGTTCCCTGTTAGCCAGCGAAGTGTCAGCCCAGATGGCCACAACGTCGCCCGGTCGGCGTGCGGCATACTTGTAGTTGAGTTTCACTCCGTTCACCTTCTCGAACGCGGTCACAAGCTCGGTCACTGAAACCGGACGGCCCGTTCCGATGTTGAAGATTTCATAGTCCTCCTTCATCTTCGCGTCGAGCATCCTTGAAACCGCGGCCACGTGAGCCTTAGCGAGGTCCACAACGTCGATGTAGTCCCTCAGGCAGGTTCCGTCAGGAGTAGGATAGTCGTTGCCGAAGATGCTCAGGCACTCCCTCTTTCCGATGGCGGTCTGTGTGATGAACGGCACGAGGTTGTTAGGCACTCCGCGCGGAAGTTCGCCGATAAGGG
>CAYNDY010000050.1:1261-12495 GCA_964396105.1 uncultured Muribaculaceae bacterium | reverse complement strand
CTCAGGGGAAACGGTGAACTGTAATGAAACGGGCCCTGGAATAATCTTGAGGACATCACGGGTAATCTGCACTCTCTCGAGATTGTCGGAGTATTTCGGAATATATGAGAGCGTCACTCCGGCTGCCTCAACCTTGGATTTAAGTTCCTCGATGCTCGAAAGAATGGAGGTAATCCTGGTCTCCATCTCTGAGATTTTGGCGTTTATGGCATCGATTTTCCCGGAAAGTTCCTTTGAAGACGCATCAAGAGCGGAGACAGAGTTCTTGAGCGTTGCAAGGTCGGAGGTCACCACCTTCATCTTGCCCTCAAGCTCGCTCACATCATCCGAGAGGACCTTGTCCGCTGCATGGAGCGAAGCGACTTCCTTCTCGATGGAAGCAATCTGCTCGTCAAGAGCCTTGATCTGAGAGTTTTCGATGGCATCGACCCTCTCGGTAAGAGTTCCAAGCTCGGAGCGAAGTCCGGCAATTTCCTCATTCAGCTTGCCGCAACCCGCAAGAACAATAATGCCGGCAAAGAGCAGCGCAAGGGAGTTTCTTAAAATGTGTTTCATATTGATTGAGATTTAGTTAAGACACAATAAAGCCAGTCCGGCGAGAACCGAACACGGCAAAGCCGCCCGGATGGAGGCCATCGGGAGACATATCAGTGATTTCAGTTTCGGATTCGAGCGGGACGTGGAAAGACAGGCCCAAGATGGAGGGATCAGATACCCCCCCCCGCTATCGGGCTATGTAAGGCAATGATATTTAGGCTATTAGCTTTCACAATGCTATATTTTTCGCGTTCAAAACAGACAAAGATACACATTTTTTGTAACTTTGACCCGGACTTTGGATGATGAAAACTCGATTTCTCGGAATACTTCTCGCTCTCCCGACGCTTCTGTACGGGTGGGAACGGCCTGTACCTAAGGCTGCCCCGCTTGAGAAGCCGGACAGCGCGACCGTCTGCATCATAGGGGATTTGATGATGCACCGGGGACAGATTGAGGAGGGATGCTGGGATGAGAGCCTTCGCCTTGTCGCTCCCCTTCTGGAGGAGGCGACCGTCAGCATCGCAAATATGGAGTTTACCCTTGCGGGCAAGCCCTACACGGGTTATCCCTGCTTCAGTGCGCCCGACTCATACGCACTTACCGCGGCCCGAAGCGGAGTGGATGTGTTCCTTACCGCCAACAACCACATTCTCGACAAGGGGGCGAAGGGATGGCGGAGAACTATGGAGGTGTATTCCCGTCTTCGCGACAGTCTCAGGATTTTCACAACCGGCTGCGACGGGCTTGAGCACCCTCTTTATATCCGCGCAGACAACATCCGCATTGCCCTTGTGAACGCCACCTACGGGACTAACTGCGGGGCAGCGGGGACTGTGGTGAACAGGCTCACTGACAAGGAGAAGCTGCTCGGAGCCATCCGGGAGGGGGCTCAGAAGGCGGATTTCTGCATAGTGCTGCCCCATTGGGGAGAGGAATACAAAATTCAGCACAACAGCGCACAGGAGTCTCTCGCGAGGGAAATGGCCCTTGCGGGGGCGGATCTTATCGTCGGGGCGCATCCTCACGTTGTGCAGGACACCGCAAGCATCTATGTGGGCTGCGGGAAGGCCTCAGAAGACGGCGCCAGCGTGCATTCGGGCCGCACGGAGACCCCACGGAGAGTCCCCGTGGTGTACTCGCTTGGGAACGCCCTGTCGAATATGAGCGCGCCGAACACCCAGCTGGAGTTCATTGCAAGGGTGAACCTTGTGCGGGACCGCAGGGGGACCCGTCTCACCGCCCTTGAACTCATCCCTCTCTGGTGCTCGCGCCCGGGGGGATTTGACTCGCACTACACCGTTCTCCCGATTGCGGAATATGCCGGCAAACGGGAACTCTGGAAAAATCCCGCCGACTATGACAAGATGATTGCCACACAGAAAAGGCTATGCCCCGCCTTCCCTCAAGCTTCTCTATAACCTCAATTTCGCCCTCATCCTGCACACATTTTTGCGAAAATTCACTACTTTTGTACCTATGAAGAAAAACATCACTCTCGAAGCCATCGACCCCATTGAGATATACGGACCGGGGAACCGCATTCTGGAAGCGCTCTGCGCATATTTTCCCAAGCTGAAAGTTGTCTCCCGCGGAAATGAACTGCTGCTTGACGGGCGGCAGGACGACATAATCCAGTTCAACGAAAAGCTGGGCAGGCTCATCGAGAAACGTCTTCACAAACGCAACCTCACCCCCTACGATGTGGAGGAACTCTTCGAGAGCGAAACCGCAGCTGTGGACTTTGCAGTAAACGCCGGGGCACCGATAGTTTACGGAAACGACGGCAAACCCATCTCAGCCCGCAACGCCACCCAGGAAAAGATGGTCAGGGCCTATTTCGAGAATGATCTAATCTTCGCAGTGGGCCCCGCCGGAACGGGCAAAACCTACATAGCCATAGCCCTTGCGGTGAGAGCGCTGAAAAACCGCGAGGTGAAAAGAATTATCCTCACCCGCCCCGCAGTGGAAGCCGGCGAAAGGCTGGGATTCCTTCCGGGCGACCTCAAGGACAAGCTCGACCCCTATCTCCAGCCGCTCTACGACGCGCTCGGGGATATGATTCCGCCGAAGAAGCTTCAGGAATTCATCGAAGAGGGCACAATCCAGATTGCCCCGCTCGCCTATATGAGAGGCCGCACCCTCGACAGGGCCTGCGTAATCCTCGACGAGGCTCAGAACACGAACCTCGGGCAGCTGAAAATGTTCCTCACCAGAATGGGCCGCGACGCTAAATTCATCGTCACCGGCGACGCCTCCCAGGTGGACCTTCCCAACAAGGCCGACAGCGGACTTCTGAAGGGGATGAAACTGGTGGAAAACATCAAGGGCATCGCCGCCATCACATTCACAAACGCCGACATAGTCCGCCACCCGCTGGTCTCAAAAATCGTCAAAGCCTTCGACAAAGAACTTGAGCAATAGATGAAAAAGGCTCTGCATATTCTGAAAATTGTGTTTGTGGTATTTGTCACCCTCATCGGGGCGGCACTTATCACCGTGCAGTCTTCAGCGGTGCAGACATCTCTTGCGGAAAAAGCGGCCAAGATGCTCCGGGACGCCACCGAGGCCGACATCCGGTTCGGAAAAATCCATTTCAAGCCTTTCAACACCCTCATAATCGAGGACCTCGTGGTGCTGGACACCGCCCCATACGTATGCCCCGGATTCGATGACACCCCCGTCGACACCCTTTTCACCGCAGGCAACATAATGGCTTCATTCACCCTCCAGAGCCTCATCGGCGGAGAAGGGTTCCATTTTTCGCAGGCCAGGGTGAAGGATGCGAGGATGAACCTTGTGATTGAGGAAGGGATTGACGTGAACCTCACCAGAATGTTCGGCCTGAACAAGGAGACCGAGCCCGAGCCGCAGAACGACAAGGACATATTTTCCATCCGTGACGTGGAAGTGGAGAATATGGATTTCAGGATGATAAGCCACCGCTCGGACCGCGAGGAGACCCTCGGAGCATACGTCATCGGGAAAGACGGCGCTCTGACCCAGGAGGGTATCGACTGGCTGGACCTTGACATTAGGGATATATGCCTCAGGATCAAAAATATGCACTTCAAGGGCGGGGTTATGACCGGGAAAGTGCTCCGGATGGCATTTTGGGAAAGAAGCGGATTTGTCTGCGAGGACATAAACGGAGAAGTCCGCGTGGGCAGGGGGAAAGCGATAATCAAGGATCTGGACATCACCGACAGCTACTCCGCGCTCCACTTGCCGCTTTTTATGATGAGTTTCAACTCCTCCAAGGATTTCAGCGATTTTCTCAACCTCATAAAGCTCGACGGAGTCATCGACGAGTCGCTTCTCGACTTCAGGACTCTGCGCTATTTCGCCCCCACCCTCCCCGAAACCGGACTCATCACAAAGGTGTCCGGCGTCGTGAGCGGCCCTGTGTGCGCACTGGACCTCAAGGGGATAAAGCTCCGGCTCAACGACGGAAGTTTCGCCGGGACCGTGAACGGACAGATTCTGAACATCCCGGATGTGGACAGGATGAGGATAGAGGCGAGAATTTCAAACTGCTACTTCACTTCGCGTGGAGTGGACAGGATGGTGAACGCCTGGACCGAGGAGAGGGTCCGCTTCGACACCTACGCCAGAGGGCAGTCCTTCCTTATGAACTGCGATGTGAACGGTCTGCTTAACTCCCTGAGAATCAAGCCGTCCATCCGCTCTCTCTGCGGAAATCTGGATGCAGACCTCCAGTTCAGCGAACTCATAAACCTCGACCGCCCTATCCGCCTCAAGGGTCATCTCACAACCAAGGACCTTGACGCCGGGAAAATCCCCGGAAACGACCTTCTGGGCTGCTGCACGGTGGAAACCGCAGTGGAGATGAAGCTGCCGGACGAGGCTGGGGCCAAGATGGAGGTGAAGGTGGATTCCCTTATCGCCCGCCGTCTGGGGCTTCTCGGGTATGACTACCGGGGCATCGCCGCCAAGGTTGAGTACCGCCCGGACTATTTCGACGGGAAACTGGTCTGCAACGACCCGAACCTCAACTTCCTTTTCCAGGGCACATACGCCTGCGCGGAAGAAAACGACAATTCCGTCTATAAGATGTATGCGAATGTGGGACACGCCGACCTCGGAGCCCTCAACATAGACAAGAGGGGCGTTTCGAGGGTGAGATTCCGCGCCAGCGCAGATGTGGCCCGCACCGCAGGGAAATCCCTCATAGGCACGGCAAGCGTCGGAGGCATTGAGCTCGAAAACGACGAGGGAGTGAAGGACATCGGGGACATATCCCTGACGGCCATAACCAGGGACGAGGTTTTCAGAATCAAGCTCAAATCGGATTTTCTCGACGGACTCTATGTCGCAACAGGCACTCCGACGGAGTTTATCGATGATATTCAGACGATTACAACCCGCCGCGACCTTCCGGTGCTCTATTCTTCGAAATCCTCAGAAGACGCCCCGAAGTGGGAAGGCCGGAGGTACGACATTAGCCTTAATTTCCACGACTCCCGCAAGCTCCTTTCCTTCCTTTCGCCGGGCCTTTATGTTGCCGACAGCACCAGAATGAGCCTGAAAATCACCGAGAAAGGTCGGCTCAAAGCCTCTCTCACGTCTCCTCGAGTAGCATTCGGAGACAAATACCTCAGGGCTCTGGACGCGGACTTTGACAACGACGATGACAACCTCAGCGGCGATCTTGAGTGCGAGAGGGTGCAGCTCGGGCAGACAGGCTCGCTTCAGAACTGCCTTCTGAAACTCTACGCCGACTCCGACAACCTCGGAGTGGGACTTCAGTACGCGAACGAGGGCGAGAGCGAGAACAGCGGAGAGATTTACGCTCTCGGGGAGCTCAGCCGCGATGAGGCCGACCGCCTTCTTGCAGATGTCCGTCTGCTTCCGTCCTCCGTTTCGCTCAACTCGCGGCAGTGGAGCATCAGGGAGGGCGAAATTCGCCTCATCGGCAACGAGGCCCTCAAAGTGGACAAATTCGCCCTTGCCAGCGACGACCAGCAGGTGAGCCTGAGCGGCGGACTTTCCAAAAGGGATGTGGACACGCTGGAACTCAGGCTCGAACGCTTCGACCTTTCGATTGTGAATCCTCTCATAACCCCGGATATTGCCCTGAGGGGCTCAGCAACGGGTTTTGCCCGCGTCACCTCCCCTCTTAATGACAAGAGCATACTTTTGGACATTCTGAGCGACTCCACTTCCATCGCCGGAGAAAGAGTCGGGGAACTCGCCCTCAAATGCGACTGGGACAAGACTTTCAGGCGGTTTGACCTGGGCGCCCGCAACAATCTCGACGGCCGCACTTCCCTCAACCTCACCGGGCACTACACCCCGTTCAGCCGCGCCCTTGAAGCCTGCGCGGAGCTGGACGGCTTTGACATCGGATACGCCACCCCGTTCGTGAAGGATGTTTTCGACAGGATGACGGGCGAACTTTCCGGACGGATCTATGTTGACGGGCCTCTCAGCGCGCTTTCCATCCGCTCGGAGGACGTGGTGCTGAAAAACGGAATGCTCAATCTTCTCTTCACGAATGTTCCCTATTATGTCGACGGCCCTGTGCATCTGGACAATTTCGGGGCATATTTCGACTCGGTTACGGTCAAGGACCGCTTCGGGGCCGAAGGTCGCGTCAACGGCTGCATAAACTACTACAACAATTTCACTTCCCTCGGACTCGACCTCGAGGTCAGCGTCAAGGATATGGAGTGCATCAACACCACCGAGGCTATGAGTC
Organism: uncultured Muribaculaceae bacterium; assembly: GCA_964396105.1. GTDB lineage: Bacteria > Bacteroidota > Bacteroidia > Bacteroidales > UBA932 > Cryptobacteroides. The sequence continues at coordinate 6,236 of CAYNDY010000050.1, read as the reverse complement.
CGGATTTCTACGGGCAGATTTTCGGAACGGGAAATGTGAAAATCTACGGCCCGTTGGAGAAGCTTCAGCTTGACATAGATGCGGTTACGACCAAAACAGGAAACATACACATCCCTATTCCGAACACGACCAACGCCGGCGACGCGAGCCTTCTGAAGTTCAAGGAACCTGAGAAGTTCGTCTGGGTGGACCCATACGAGGAGATGATGAGCAGCCTCCGTAAGAGCAAGGTCGCATCTTCCGACATCGGGGTGAACCTCAAGGTGGGCGCGACCCCGGGAGTCACGGCGTTCATCGAAGTGGACAAGGCGAGCGGCAACGTTCTGAGCGCCAATGGAAACGGAGTCATAGAACTGAACATAACCCCGGAAGTTTTCGACATCAACGGGAACTACAACATCAGCGGCGGAAACTACAAATTCGTGGCTCTGGGGCTGGCATCACGCGATTTCAGCATCAACGACGGCAGCACCATCCGCTTCAACGGCGACATTATGGACAGCGACCTCAACATCGGGGCGCTCTACAAGACGAAGGCTTCGCTCTCCACTCTGATTTCCGACACCACCTCCGTAAGCAACAGAAGGACAGTGGAATGCGGGATTCAGATCGGAGGAAAACTCAAGAACCCTCGGCTCGGTTTCTCAATCAACATCCCGGAAATCGACGCGACTGTGAAGTCCAAGGTGGAAAGCGCGCTGAGCACGGAGGACAAGATTCAGAAGCAGTTCCTTTCGCTCATCATTTCCAACAGCTTCCTTCCGGACGAGCAGAGCGGCATCGTGAACAACTCCACCCTGCTCTACTCCAATGTTTCGGAGGTTATGGCGAACCAGCTGAACAACATCCTGCAGAAGCTGAACATCCCGCTGGACTTCGGGCTGAACTACCAGCCGAACTCGAAGGGAAACGACGTGTTCGATGTGGCGGTGTCCACCCAGCTGTTCAACAACCGCCTGATAGTCAACGGAAACATAGGCAACAAGCAGTACAAGACAAGCAGTTCGAACTCAGATGTCGTGGGCGACATAGACATAGAAATCAAGCTCAACAAGTCGGGGTCTTTGAGGCTGAACCTCTTCTCACACTCGGCCGACCAATACTCGAACTATCTGGACAATTCGCAGAGAAACGGAGTGGGTATGGCCTACCAGATTGAGTTCAACGGCATCAAGGACGCCGACCGCGACAGCCTGAAGAGGGTCAGTGTGCCTCCTGTGGAGAAAAAGGACACCGTTTCAAAGAAGGCCGCACGGGCTGACGAAAAGAAAAATTCAACAAAGAAAAATGGAAAAGAATAAGGATATATCTAAGATCGGGACACAGGGGAACGTAGAGCGGCACTGCCTTTATCTGGTGCCATCCCCTCTTGGGGACTGTGATCCGGGGACGGTCATTCCCGCTCCTGTGCTGGAGAGGCTGAAGGGGATAAAGATATATGTCGTGGAGGAGGAGCGGACAGTTCGGCGCTACCTTTCCCGCGCAGGGCTTCGCGGAAGCATCGAAAGCCTTGAGTTCCACACGCTTAACGAGCACACGAGCGCAGAGGAAGTGGAGTCCTACGCTTCTCTTTTCGAGCGCGGGGACGTTGCGATCATCTCTGAGGCGGGGCTTCCCGCAGTGGCCGACCCGGGAGCGCAGCTTGTCGCCCTCTGTCACCGTCGGGGCATCAGGGTCATTCCTTTTGTGGGCCCGTCCTCTCTTATGCTCGCCCTTATGGCATCCGGGCTGAACGGCCAGGGGTTCGAGTTCTGCGGCTATCTTCCGGCAAAGACGGCGGAGAGAAGGGCCCGGCTCGGGGCAATCGAAAAAGCTGTCGCCTCAACGGGCAGAAGCCATATTTTCATCGAGACTCCCTACCGCAACGACGCGATGCTCTCGGACATCCTCTCAGTTTGCAGGGCGGAGACGCTTCTTTGCGTTGCCGCCGACATCACCCTCGGAACGGAACTCATTCGCACCCTCCCTGTTTCGCAGTGGAAGAAGGAAGTCGCAGGAGGTTTTCAAATCGGGAAACGGCCCTGCGTTTTCATAATCGGGGTGGAGCCCGGCTGCGGAGCGGCAGAAAAGACGGTTGAGCGCTTTAACGGGAAAGGCTGCGTGAGAGAGAATGGGGCAGGGGCCCATAGAAATAGATAAATAATTGTAAATCAATAAAATATGACAAGTTTACTTGAACTGGAAGGAATGGAATTCCACGCCAATCACGGCTGCCTCGAGAGCGAGAGAAAAAACGGAAACAGGTTTCTCGTGGATTTTATGTCTGAGCTGGACGCGTCGAAGGCCGCAAAGAGCGACAATCTCGCCGACACGGTGGATCTCGCTGAAATTTATGCGATTGTGGCGAAGGAGATGGGAAGGCCCTCAAACCTCATCGAGGCTGTGGCCGCGCGGATTGTGAAGGCTGTGGAGAAGAGGTATCCTCGTCTGGAGCATTTTTCCATCCGGGTTTCAAAGCAGAATCCGCCGATTAATGGGGCTAAGGTTTCGTGGGCTCGCATAACTATGGACGGCGGGTACGGGGCTGAATAGAGGCGGATTGCTGCGTTGCTCGTCTTGCCAAAATCCTCACAACCTTCAGGTTGCTCCGGTATTTGGCTTCGCCGTGCGCCTTGCACTCCATCCTCTATTCACCCCCTACTCTTAGACTTAAATTTTTGTATATGCGAATAGCTTTCGTTACGCTGGGCTGCAAGCTCAACTATGCCGAAACCTCCACCTACGAGCGGCGGCTGCTTTCCGGGGCAAAGCCCGGGGAGGTGGAAGTCGTGCCGTGGTCACGGGGAGCGGACGCGTTCCTTGTGAACACCTGCTCCGTGACCGAACACTCCGACAAAAAGTGCAGGAATATAATCCGCAAACTTCACCGTGTCTCCCCCGGGGCGGCGATTTTCGTCACCGGCTGCTATGCCGAGCTTAAGCGCTCCGAAATCCTCGCTCTTGAGGGCGTGAGGGAGGTCTTCGGAGCGAAGGAGAAGACGCGGGTCGTGCCGGCGCTGCTTTCATTCATCGGTGGCGACGCGGCTCATTCCCAAGACAGGGCCGAATGCCTCAAGGAAGCCACACAGGCTCTGGAGGCAAGTCCCGCCCGGAGTCAGGCTGCCGGCCTCGCGGACTCCAAGCAGTGCCCGGAGGATTTTCTCGGCGCCTACTCCAGCGGCGAGCGCACCCGTTCGTTTCTCAAGGTTCAGGACGGCTGCGACTTCAAATGCAACTACTGCACAGTGCCTTACGCCCGCGGAGAGAGCCGCAACGAGAGCATCGCGGCAATCGTGGAGAAAGCCCGCGAGATTGCGGAGCTTGGCTGCCGGGAGATAGTCCTTACGGGAGTCAACACCGGAGACTTCGGGAAGAGCACCGGGGAGAATTTCTTCGACCTCATAAGGGCTCTGAACGAGGTGGAAGGCATAGAGAGGTACAGGATTTCCTCCATCGAGCCGAATCTTCTCACCGAACCGATGGTAGACTGGATTGTGGGCGGGACAAAGTTTCTCCCCCATTTCCACATTCCCCTTCAAAGCGGCAGCGACACGGTCCTAAGGGAAATGGGGCGGCGCTACGACACGGCGGCGTTCGCTCATAAAATCGAATATATCCGCAGGGCATTCGCTCCCCGGAAGGTATTTTTCGGCATCGATGTTATTGTGGGATTCCCGGGCGAGACTGACGCTCTCTTCGAGGAGACTTACAAGTTCCTCAGCGAAACGGTTCGGCCCGCCTTCATCCACATATTCCCCTACTCCCGCAGGGCAGGGACTCCGGCCGCAGTGCGAAAGGATCAGGTGCAGGACAGCATCAAGACCCAAAGGGTGGAGAGGCTTGAGGCTCTTTGCCGGAGCCTTCACCGGGAATTTGTCGAGAGCTGCCTTGGGGAGAGCTGCAAGGTGCTTTTCGAGAGCAAGGACAAGGAGGGAATGATGGCGGGGTACACGGAGAATTATATCAAGGTGTGGATGCCTTACGAGAAGTCGCTCATCGGGGCCGCTTCTGAAGTTACTCTTACAGAGGGAAATACTCGGCTGCACGCCCTTGAGGCGGGAGAGGAATGATATGGTTAGACTTACATTTTTTGGGAGCGGGACTTCGCAGGGCGTGCCGGTAATCGGATGCGACTGCCCGGTCTGCCGGAGCACGGACCCTCACGACAAGAGGCTGCGCTCAAGCGTTTTCGTGGAGTATGACGGACTGCAGATTCTTGTGGACGCGGGTCCAGATTTCCGCACTCAGATGCTTCGTGCAGGGGTGCGCCACCTGGACGCCATCCTCCTCACGCACAACCACAAGGACCACACGGGCGGACTGGACGACGTGCGCGCGCTCAACTACACCGAGGGCCGCGCCTGCGACATCTACTGCGAAAGCTATGTGGAGGAGTCGCTCCGCAGGGAATACTCCTACGCCTTCGCCGCCCACAAATACCCGGGAGTCCCGGAGTGGCACATCCACAATATAACTGCCGAGCCGTTCAAGGTCCGCCGCAACGATTCCGCCCCAAATCTGGAGTGGATTTCAGGAGTGGGCTACAGGGAGATAACCCCTGCGCCCGAGGAGGCCGCATCAGAGAAAGAAGTGCACGAGACGACAATTATCCCGATCCGCGGTCTTCACGGCTCGCTCCCCGTTCTCGGATTCCGTTTCGGGGACATAGCCTACTGCACCGATATGAACTACATCCCGGAGGAGGAATTCGAAAAGCTCCGGGGCCTGGAGCACTTTATAATCAACACGGTTAAACGAGGCAAACACAATTCCCACTGGGGTCTGGAGCAGGCCGAGGAGGTCTGCCGGAGAGTGGGCGCCCGTCACAGCTGGCTCACTCACCTAAGCGACCGCCTTCCGCGCTACCGCGATTTCATCCCCGAACTCGAAGCCCTTCCCGCCAATCCCGACGGCTCCCACCCGAACATACTTCCCGCCTACGACGGCCTGGTCCTCGAAGCGTAATATGGGCGGATTGCCGCGTTACTCGTCTTGC
>CAYNDY010000050.1:0-1161 GCA_964396105.1 uncultured Muribaculaceae bacterium | reverse complement strand
TTTTGGCTTAGGTTTTGCGGCTATATGGGCTCAGAAAATTCACTTTTAATTTTATAGGAATTATGGAAGATTATGAAATTATCGCTGTGAGCGCGAGGGAAATCCTCGACTCCAGGGGAAACCCGACGATTGAAGCTGAAGTAAGGCTTGCCTGCGGCGTAGTGGGCACTGCGGCTGTTCCTTCAGGAGCATCAACAGGCGAAAACGAGGCAATTGAGCTTCGTGACGGCGACAAGGCCCGTTACGGCGGAAAAGGCGTGCTCAAGGCTGTGAAGAACGTTAACGAGGTCATCGCACCGGCTCTTATCGGAATGTCCTGCTTCGAGCAGAGGGCAATCGACAAGACTATGATCGAGCTTGACGGAACAAAGAACAAGGCAAAACTCGGCGCCAACGCAATTCTCGGCGTATCACTCGCCACCGCGAAGGCCGCTGCAGCATATCTCGGACAGCCTCTCTACCGCTACCTCGGCGGTCCTAACGCATACGTGCTCCCTGTCCCTATGATGAACATCATCAACGGCGGTGCACACTCAGACGCTCCTATCGCATTCCAGGAGTTTATGATCCGTCCGGTAGGTGCCGCAAGCATCGCAGAGGGCGTAAGGATGGGCGCAGAAGTTTTCCACGCTCTTCAGAAAGTGCTCAAGGGACGCGGACTTTCAACCGCTGTGGGCGACGAAGGCGGTTTCGCTCCTGCACTTAACGGCATCGACGACGCTCTCGACTGCATCGTGGAGGCAATCAAGAAGGCCGGATACGAGCCGGGCAAGGATGTCACCATCGCAATGGACTGCGCAGCATCTGAGTTCAGCGTTCAGGAGAACGGCAAGTTCTACTACGACTACAAGCAGCTCAGCAACGGTCTCCCTAAAGACCCTAACGGCAAGAAGCTCTCAGACGACGAGCAGATCGAGTACCTCAAGACCCTCGTAAACAAATACCCTATCGACTCCATCGAGGACGGTCTCGACGAGAACGACTGGGAAGGCTGGGTAAAACTCACCAAGGCCATCGGCGACAAGTGCCAGCTCGTTGGTGACGACCTCTTCGTAACCAACGTGGAGTACCTGAAGAAGGGTATCAAACTCGGAGCCGCCAACTCCATCCTCATCAAGGTCAACCAGATCGGCTCACTCACCGAGACCCTCGACGCCATCG